>JAGWNA010000063.1 GCA_028871555.1 Lysobacteraceae bacterium | reverse complement strand
TGCGCAGCTTGAGGCGCAGTCCCGGACTGACGGCATTGATGGTGATGACCATCGCCTTCGGCGTGGCCGCGTCGATGACCACCTGGTCGGTGTTCCGTGCGGTGTCGGGCGATCCGATCCCGTGGAAGTCCGCGCGGCTGTTCGTGCCGCAGATCGACAACTGGGGGCCGAACGGGCGCAGCAGCGACGGCGAGCCGCCGAACGCGATGGATTACGCCGACGCAATGGCGCTGATGCGCGACCACCGCGCGAAGCGGCAGTCGGCGATGTACCAGATTTCGCCATCGGTGGTGCCGGCCCAGCCGGGCAAGCATCCGCTCAACGTCAGCGGCCATGCGGTCTACGGCGAGTTCTTCCCGATGCTGGACGTGCCGTTCAAGTACGGCAGCGGCTGGAGCGCGGGCGATGACGAGAGCCGCGCGCAGGTGGTGGTGATCAGCAGCAAGCTCAACCAGAAGCTGTTCGGCGGCGCCGGCAGCGTGGGCCGGTCCGTCAACATCGAGGGCAGGGATTACCGGGTGGTCGGCGTGCTCGACGACTGGAACCCGCAACCGCGCTTCTACGACGTGGTCAACAGCGGCGGTTTCTCCGTCAACGGCGACGACGTGTTCCTGCCCTTCAACACGGCCATCGGCGCGGGCATCGCCAACGACGGCAACACCAATTGCAATGCGGTGCCCAAGGAGTCGGGTTTCGTCGGCCTGCAGCATTCCGAGTGCGTGTGGATCGCCTACATGGCCGAGCTGGACGCCGGGACGGTGGCGGCCTACCGCGATTACCTCGACGGCTACGCGCGCGAGCAGCAGCGGGGCGGGCGCTTCGGCTGGGCGCCGAACGGCCGCCTGCGCGACCTGCGGGCCTGGCTGGACAACCAGCACGTGGTGCCCAGCGACACCAGGGTATCGCTGCTGGTGGCGCTGGGCCTGCTGCTGGTGTGCCTGGTGAACACGGTGGGCCTGCTGCTGGCGAAGTTCCTGCGCCGCAGCGGCGAGATCGGCGTGCGCCGCGCACTGGGCGCACAGCGTGCGGCGATCTACGCGCAGTTCCTCACCGAGGCCGGCATCGTCGGCCTGGCCGGCGGCGTACTGGGCCTGCTGCTCACCGGTGCCGGCGTGGCCAGCGTGGGCTGGGTGCTGCCCAGGGACATCGCCGCGCTGGCGCGGGTGGACGTGTCGCTGCTGCTGCTCACCCTGCTGGTGGCCGTGGCTGCCACCATGCTGGCCGGCTTGTATCCCACGTTCCGTGCCTCGCGTGTGCAGCCCGCATGGCAGCTGAAGAGTAATTGAGGAGCATGAACATGAAACTGCATCCCATCCTCGCCGCATTGCGCAAGCACAAGGCCGGCACCGTGCTGATCGCGCTGCAGATCGCGTTGACCCTGGCGATCGTCTGCAACGCCGTGTTCATCATCGGCCAGCGCATCCAGCGGGTGCATCGACCCACCGGGCTGGACGAGGGCAACCTGTTCCTGGTCAGCCAGCAGTGGGTGGGCGCGCCCAGCGCCGATAGCGCCGATGGCGTGGAGAAACTCGACGCGATGCAGCGCGAGGATCTCGCCGCGCTGCGCCAGCTGCCGGACGTGGTTTCGGTGGCGCCGATCAACTCGGTGCCGCTGCTCAACTCCTCCTGGACCGGTTCGGTCTCGCTCAAGCCCGGTGCCGAGATCGGCGACAAGACGGGTACCCGCACGGCGTATTACTTCACCGACGAGCAGGTATTCCCCGCGCTGGGCCTGAAGCTGGTGGCCGGTCGCGCCTTCAACGCCGGCGACGTGCAGCACCAGGGCTTTCGCGACAATCGCCCGCGTCCGGTGGCGATCATCACCAAGGCGCTGGCGGACAAGCTGTACCCGAAGGGCCATGCGGTGGGACAGGTGATGTACAGCGACGGAAGCAGCGCGCCGACCACGATCGTCGGTGTGGTGGAGCGCATGCAGATACCTTCCAGCAGCAGCTTCGGCAGCAGCTTCGTGTGGAATTCCACGCTGATTCCGACCCGGCTCGACGCCAACTTCGCGCGCTATGCCGTGCGCACCCGGCCCGGGCAGCTCGACGCGGTGATGCATGCGGTAACGCCCCTGCTGTACAAGGTCAACCCGCTGCGCGTGCTCGACGACGACAGCGTCCGGCCGTTTTCCGACATCCGCGCCAAGGCGTACCGCGCCGACGTGGGCATGGCCGTGCTGATGGGCGTGATCTGCCTGATCCTGATCGCGGTGACCGCCGCCGGCATCGTCGGCCTGACCAGCTTCTGGGTCGGCCAGCGCCACAAGCAGATCGGCGTGCGCCGTGCGCTGGGCGCGCGCAAGGTGGACATCCTGCACTACTTCCAGATCGAGAACCTGCTGATAGCCGGCGCCGGCGTGGTGCTCGGCGTGCTGCTGGCGCTGGGCCTGAACCTGTGGCTGATGAGCCACTACGAGATGACGCGCATTCCGCTGCCGTACGTGCTGGCCGGCGTGCTGGCGATGCTGGCGATCGGGCAGGCGGCGGTGTTCGTGCCGGCGCGGCGCGCCTCCAACGTACCGCCGGTGGAGGCGACGCGGAGCGTGTGATGGCCCGGAACCATGGGATTTCCGGAATCGGATCGATTTATGCGGTTGTAAGGAGACACATGATGTTCGGTTACTACCTCGACCTGGCCCTGCGCAGCCTCAAGCGCAACAAGGCGCTGACCGCGCTGATGGTGCTGGCGATCGCGCTGGGCATCGGCGCCAGCATGACCACGCTGACCGTGCTGCACGTGCTGTCCGGCGATCCGCTGCCGGGGCGCAGCGGCGAGATCTACTACCCGCAGGTCGATCCGCAGGATGTCAGGGGCATGTATCCGGGCAAGGAGCCGCCGATGCAGCTGACCCTGATCGACGGCATGAACCTGCTGCATGCGAAGCGGGCCGACCGCCAGGCCTTGATGACCGGCGGCGAGGTGCCGGTCCAGCCGGCGCAGTCGGCGCTGGATCCGTTCTACGTGCCTGCGCGCTACACCACCGCGGACTTCTTTGCGATGTTCGGCACGCCGTTCCTCTACGGCCATGGCTGGAATGCGGCCGACGACGAAGCCAAGGCGCGCGAGGTGGTGATCAGCCGCGAACTCGACCGGAAGCTCTACGGTGGCGCCAACAGCGTGGGCCGCACCCTGCGCATGGCCGGTACGACATTCCGGATCGTCGGCGTGCTCGATCGCTGGCAGCCCAACCCGCATTTCTACGATCTCGACACGGGCAGCTATGCCTCCGGCGAACAGGTGTTCCTGCCGCTGCAGACGATGATGGACCTGCATCTGAATCGCGAAGGTTCCACCGACTGCTGGGGCAATGGCGGCGGCGGCACGGGCACCATCCTGCCGGCGGATACCTGCGTGTGGCTGCAGTTATGGGTGCAGCTGGACAACCCCGTGAAGGTGGCGGCGTACAGGCAGTTTCTCGTGCATTACTCCGAGGAGCAGAAGGCGCTGGGCCGTTTCCAGCGCGCGCCCAACGTGCGCCTGCGCAATGTCATGCAGTGGCTGGACCACAACGGCGTGGTGCCGGACGACGTGCGCCTGCAGACCTGGCTGGCGTTCGGTTTCCTCGTGGTGTGCCTGGTCAATACGGTGGGGCTGATGCTGGCCAAGTTCATGCGCCGTGCCGGCGAGCTGGGGGTGCGCCGGGCGCTGGGTGCCTCGCGGCGCGCGCTGTTCGCGCAGCTGCTGGTCGAATCCGGCGTGATCGGCCTGGTCGGCGGCTTCGGCGGCCTGCTGCTGGCCCTGTCCGGCCTGTGGCTGGTGCGGCAGCGATCCTCGGGCTATGCGGCGCTGGCACACCTGGATCCGAGCATGCTGCTGACCACCTTCGTGCTGGCGCTGTGCGCCACCGTGCTGGCCGGCCTGCTGCCCGCCTGGCGCGCCTGCCAGATCGCGCCGGCCCTGCAACTGAAGAGCAATTGATGCGCTATCCCTGCGCGTGGAAGCGGCCATCCATGGCCGCACTACTCACAAGAGCACTCATTAATCCCTGCGCATGGAAGCGCGCCATCCATGGGCGCACTACTCACAAGATGGAACCTCGAAAAACCCACACTTGTTCGTCATCCCAGCGAAAGCTGGGATCCAGCGTCTTTGCTTTTCAACCGCTTGGAAGGCACTGGATTCCAGCTTTCGCTGGAATGACGGGTTATTCGAGGTTCCCAAGAGCACTCATTATCCCTGCGCATGGAAGCGCGCCATCCATGGCCGCACTACTCACAAGAGCACTCATTCATGGACATTCTTCCCATTCTCTCGACCCTGCGTCGGCACAAGCTCACCGCATGGCTGCTGATCCTGGAGATCGCGCTGACCTGCGCGATCGTGTGCAATGCGGTGTTCCTGATCGGCCAGCGCCTGCAGCGCATGGACATGCCCAGCGGCGTGGCCGAGCACGAGCTGCTGCAGATCCAGGTAGCCGACGTGGTGCAGCCGGCCAACCCCTATGCACGCGTGCAGGAGGATCTGGCCGTGCTGCGCCAGGTGCCGGGCGTGCAGTCGGTGGCCTTCTCCAACCAGGTGCCGTTCGGCGCCTCCTCGTCCAACGGCAACGTGCTGCTCGACCCCGACCAGCCGCAGCGCACGCTCAATGCGACCACCTACTTCGGCGAGAACCTGGTGGCGACGATGGGCACCCGGCTGGTGGCCGGGCGCGACCTGCAGCCGGACGACTTCGTCGACGTGGACACGGCGTTGAAGGCCTTGCGTACCGGCGACAGCAAGAGCCTGCCCCACGTGACGCTGATCACCCGCACCCTGGCCGAGCGCCTGTGGCCCGGGCAGAACCCATTGGGCCGTCTGATCTATCTCACGCCCACCGTGGGCTTGCGTGTGGCCGGCGTGGTGGCGAGCCTGGTGCGGCCCAATGCCTACGATGCGGCCACTGCGCAATACACCATGGTGATCCCGCTGCGCATGGGCGCGGACAAGGGCATGAGCTACGTGATCCGCACCCGGCCACAGGATCGTGCGCGCGTGCTGGCCGCATCGCTGGCCGCGCTGAAGAAGGTCGATCCGCAGCGCGTGGTGACCACCCGGCGCAGCTTCGACGAGGTGCGTCGCCGCTTCTTCCGGGACGACCGCGCCATGGCCGGCATGCTGGTCGGCGTCATCGCGGCGCTGCTGATCGTCACCGCGCTGGGTATCGTGGGCCTGGCCAGCTTCTGGGTGGCGCAGCGCCGCCGCACCATCGGCGTGCGCCGCGCGCTGGGCGCCACGCGCGGCGACATCCTCCACTACTTCCAGACCGAGAACTTCCTGCTCGCCACGTTCGGCATCGTCCTGGGCATGGTGCTGGCCTACGGCATCAACCTGTTCCTGATGACGCACTACGAATTGCCGCGATTGCCGGCGATCTATTTTCCGGTCGGCGCGATCGCGTTGTGGCTGATCGGCCAGCTCGCCGTGCTCGGCCCCGCGCTGCGCGCCGCGGCGGTGCCGCCGGTGGTGGCGACGCGATCGGTGTGACGCTTTTACTTCCTCCCCTGTGGCCGAAGGGAATCCCTCTTCGGGACAACGCAGGGGAAGTGACAAGAACTGGGATGGAGTGACGCAATGCTCGGCTACTACCTCGACCTCGCGCTGCGCAGCCTGAAGCGCAACAAGGTGCTCACCGCGCTGATGGTGCTGGCGATCGCCGTGGGCATCGGCGCCAGCATGACTACGCTGACGGTGATGCAGCTGCTGTCGGGCGATCCGCTGCCGGGCAGGAGCGCGCATATCTACTACCCGCAGCTGGACCCGGAAACCGGCGCGGATGTGCGCAAGGCGCCGCCGGACATGCTCGACTACATCACGGCCCACGACCTGTGGCAGTCCGGCAAGGCCGACCGCCAGGCCATGGTCATGGACGGCACGATCAAGGTGCAGCCGGAGCTTGCGGGGCAGGTGCCGTTCATGGCCACCCTGGTGGGTACCACATCGGACTTCTTTCCGATGTTCGGCGTGCCGTTCCGTTACGGCGGTTCCTGGACGGCGGCCGATGGGGCTGCTGCGGCGCGCCAGGTGGTGATTTCCGATGTGCTCAACCAGCGCCTGTTCGGCGGCGCCAACAGCGTCGGCCGCACCATCGTGCTCAATGGCGCCAGCGTGCAGGTGGTCGGCGTGCTCGACCACTGGCGGCCGCGGCCGCGCTTCTACCTGCTGGCCGGTGCGCGCAATTCCGGCGGCGACACCTCGTTCTACTACGGAAAATCGCATGACGTGTTCCTGCCAGTGTCGACCGGGCTGGACATCAACGCGGGCAACTTCGGCTGGTACACCTGCTGGGCCAAGCCCGACCGCATGGACCTGCAGCACGCGCCATGCGAGTCGGTGGCGCTGTGGGTGCAACTAGATACGCCGGCCAAGGCAGCGGCGTACCGGCGCTACCTGGATGCCTACGATGCGCAGCAGCGCGAACTGGGCCGGCTGACCCACCCGGCCAATACCCGCATGATGTCGTTGCAGGCGTGGCTGGCCTACCAGAACGTGGTGCCCGGCGACGTCAAGCTGCAGACCTGGCTGGCGTTCGGCTTCCTGCTGGTCTGCCTGTTCAATACGGTGGGCCTGCTGCTGGCCAAGTTCCTGCGCCGCGGCGGCGAGATCGGCGTGCGCCGCGCGCTGGGCGCCACCCGCCATGCGATCTTCATCCAGTGCCTGACCGAAGCCGGGGTGATCGGTCTGCTTGGCGGCATCGGCGGCCTGTTGCTGACGCTGCTGGGCCTGGCGCTGGTGCGTCGGCAACCGGTGGAGTACGCGGACATCGTGGCGCTGAACGTACCGATGTTCCTGTTCACGCTGATGCTGGCCGTGGTCGCTGCCTTGCTCGCCGGCGCGTTGCCCGCGCTGCGCGCCAGCCGGATCCCGCCGGCGCTTCAGCTGAAGACGCTTTAGTGCCTCACCCCTGCGCATGAAAGTGGCCATCCATGGCCGCACTCCTCAAGAAGGGCCAATAGCCATGCAGATACAACCGATACTCGCTGCGCTGCGCCATCACCGCACTGCCGCGTTCCTGATCGGCATGGAGATCGCGCTGGCCTGCGCGATCCTGTGCAATGCGCTATTCATGATCACCAGCCGCCTCGACATGATGCATGTCGACAGCGGTGTGGACGAGAGCCGCCTGGTGACGGTGTGGCTGGAAGGCGTCGACGACGCCAGCGCCACCGACCTCGCCGCGCGCCTGCGCGCCGGCTTCGCCGGCCTGGCCGGGGTGGACTCGGTCGGCATCGGCAACGCCGTGCCGTTCACCCAGCGCACCGGCGAAATGGGTTTTCGCCTCGTCGCCGACGACATGCACTACAACCAGCAGGGACATTTCTATGTCGGCGGACCGCAATTCGCTGCCACGCTGGGGCTGAAACTGGCGAGCGGCCGCTGGTTCAGGCCGGATGAGTACGGGGCGATCTCCGAGTTCCTGCCTCGATCGCCGTCGGCCATGGTCGACGCCGCCTATGCGAAGAAACTCTGGCCCGGGCAGGACCCGCTGGGCAAGATGGTCTATTCGGGCACCGATGGCTATCGCGTGATCGGCACCTACGCGTCGCTGGTGCGGCCGGATCCCTATCCGCAGGCCCAGCACAACACCCTGTTGCTCGCGGGTACGCCGGGCAAGGGCCTGGCCAGCGTGTACGTCTTGCGCACCACGCCGGAGCAAGCGGCGCGGGTATGGAACGACGCGCGCGCGCTGGTGACGCGCATCGCGCCGACGGTGGTCATCGACCCGATCCACAGCGGCCCGATGACGGATCTGCGGCGCGCCTACTTCGCGGCGGACCGCGCCATGGCTGGCATGCTGGTCGGCGTGATCGCCGCACTGTTGCTGGTCACCGCGCTGGGCATTGTCGGCCTGGCCAGTTTCTGGGTGGCGCAGCGGCGCAAGCAGATCGGGGTGCGCCGCGCGCTGGGCGCGACGCGCGGCGACATCCTGCATTACTTCCAGACCGAGAACTTCCTGATCGTCACGGGCGGCATCGCGTTGGGCATGCTGCTGGCGTTCGGGTTGAACCTGTTCCTGATGAAGCACTACGAGCTGCCGCGTCTGCCGCTGAGCTACCTGCCGGTCGGCGCGATCGCGCTGTGGCTGCTCGGCCAGCTCGCCGTGCTCGGCCCCGCGCTGCGTGCCGCCGCGGTGCCGCCGGTGGTGGCGACGCGGTCGGTGTGACAACCGTGCTATATGGCACGGGATGGTGCGCGCCGCGGCGGTCACAATCGCGGGGTCCGGACCACCACCCAAACTCCGAGGAATGCCACGTGATGAAGACCTTGCCGTTGTTGATCTGCGCGGCCCTGCTGGGCTCGGTGACCCTGCTTCCGTCCGTGCATGCGGCGCCTGCGGCGCAGGCGGCGCCGACGGACGTCGCGAGCCGGGTCAAGGCACTCAATGCCTTGCTGGCCGAGCAGTGGCAATACACCCTGAAGAATTCGCCGGAGTTCGCCACCACCCTGGGCGACCTGCGTTACAACGACCGCTGGAGCGATGTCTCGCTGGCGCACCAGGCGGCCGATCGCCGCGCGACCGAGGATTTTCTTGCGCGATTCCTGGCGATTCCGGTCGGCGGCCTGTCCGACGCCGACAGGCTCAACCTGCAGCTGATGGTGCGCCAGCTCAAGGACCAGCTGCGCAGCTACCAGCTCAAGCTCAACGAGATGCCGCTGGACCAGATGAGCGGCGTGCATATCGCACTGGCCGGCTTCGTCAGCTCGATTCCATTCCACGACGTCAAGGAATACGACGACTATCTGGCGCGACTGAAGGCGGTGCCGAAGCTGTTCGACCAGGTGACCGAGGTGGCGCGGCAGGGCATGCGCGACAAGATGATGCCGCCGAAGTATCTGCTGGAGAAGGTCGTCACGCAGATCGACAGCATCGAGAAGCCCGCCGGCATGGACAGCGTGTTCGCCGAGCCGCTGAAGCATTTTCCGAAGTCGGTGCCGGCGGCCGAGCGCAAGCGTCTGCACGATGAAATTCTCGCCGCCATCGACGACGACGTGCGCCCGGCCTACCGCAAGCTCGGCCAGTTCGTGGCGAAGGACTATGCGCCGCACGGACGCAGCCAGCCGGGGGTGTGGGAGCTGCCCGACGGCGATGCGATCTACCGCTTCGACGTCGAGCAGATGACCACCACGCACGAGACGCCGCAGCAGATCCACGAGATCGGCCTGGCCGAGGTGAAGCGGATCGAGGGCGAGATGACCGCGATCGCCCACCAGCAGGGCTTCAAGGATCTGGCCAGTTTCCGCGCCTCGCTGAAGTCCAATCCGAAGACGCACGCCACGTCGCGCGAGGACATCCTCGATCGCTACCGTGGCTATATCGCCGGCATGCAGCCGGAGCTGCCCAAGCTGTTCGGCCTGCTGCCGAAGACCACGGTGGTGGTGAAGCCGGTCGAGGCGTTCCGCGAGAAGGAGGCGGCGGCCGCGGAATATCATCCCGGCACGCCGGACGGTTCGCGGCCCGGGCAGATCTTCGTCAATACCGGCGACTTCGCCCACCGCAGCGTGCTGACGATCGAATCGACCGCCTATCACGAAGGCATCCCCGGCCATCACCTGCAGATCTCGATCGCGCAGACGTTGCCGAAGCTGCCGCCGTTCCGCCAGCAGGCCGGCTACACCGCCTACGTCGAAGGCTGGGCACTGTATGCCGAGCAACTGGGCAAGGAGATCGGCTTCTACAAGGATCCGCTATCCGACTATGGCCGGCTCAGCGACGAGCTGCTGCGTGCCGACCGGCTGGTGCTCGATACCGGCGTGCACTACGAGCACTGGACGCGCCAGCAGATGGTGGACTTCTTCCACGCCCATTCCAGCGAGGACGAGCCGGACGTGCAGGCCGAGACGGATCGCTACATCAGCTGGCCCGGCCAGGCGCTGGCCTACAAGACTGGCGAGCTGAAGATCCTCGAGCTGCGTGCGCGGGCGAAGCGGGAGCTGGGCGACCAGTTCGACATCCGCGCCTTCCACGACGAGATCCTCAGCGGCGGCGCGCTGCCGCTGGATGTGCTCGAGGCGCGCACGAACGCGTGGATCGCCGCGGTGAAGGCAGGCACGGCACCGGCGCATCCGGTGGCGCAGTAACATCGATCGCCGACCGTTCCCGTTCCATTGCGCAGGAGCCCGCTCGCGGGCGATGCTCTTGATCGGTGGCATGGGCGAAATGCATCGCCCGCCAGCGGGCTCCTGCCGGGACGGCATGCATGGCCCGATAGTCATGGCAACCTTGCAGGCCGGAGCGGCATCCATGTCCGCATGTGCAGAAAGAAAATGACCCGAACGGTTTTGATCATCGACGACAACCCGGCCGTGGGCGAGGCGCTCTCGCTGGCGTTGTCGCTGCATGAAATCCGTCCGCTGGTGGCGCTGACGCCGGACGAAGGGCTCGCGCTGCTGGAACGCGAGAGCGTCGACGTGGTGATCCAGGACATGAACTTCACCGCCGACACCACCTCGGGCGCGGAGGGCGTGGCGCTGTTCCGCGCGATCCGCGAGCGGCATCCGGACCTGCCGGTCATCCTGCTCACCGCGTGGACGCATCTGGAAACCGCGGTGGAGCTGGTCAAGGCCGGCGCCGCCGATTACCTGGCCAAGCCGTGGGACGACAGCAAGCTGCTGGCCACGGTAGAGAACCTGCTGGAGCTGTCCGAATCCACCCGCGAGGTGGCGCGCACGCGGCGCGAGCGTCGGCGCCGCCGCGAGGCGCTGCAGGGCAAGTACGAGCTGGATGGACTGGTGTTCGCCTCCGAGGGGATGGCGCGCACGCTCGAACTGGCCTGCCAGGTGGCGCGCTCGGATGCGCCGGTGCTGATCACCGGCCCCAACGGTACCGGCAAGGAGCGCATCGCGGCGATCGTGCACGCCAACTCGGCGGTCAGGCGCGGCGCGTTCGTGGCGGTGAACTGCGGCGCGCTGCCGGGCGAATTGATCGAGGCCGAACTGTTCGGTGCCGATGCCGGCGCGTATACCGGCGCGAACAAGGCGCGCGAGGGCCGCTTCGAACAGGCCGACGGCGGCACGCTGTTTCTCGACGAGATCGGCAACCTGCCGCTGCACGGCCAGATGAAATTGCTGCGCGTGCTGGAGTCGGGCCAGTTCGAGCGGCTCGGTTCCGGCCGCACGCGGCAGGTCAAGGTACGCGTGCTGTCAGCCACCAATGCCGATCTCAAGGCGATGATCCGTGCCGGCACCTTCCGCGAGGATCTGTACTACCGGCTCAACGTGATCGAGGTGAACCTGCCGCCGCTCGTCGAGCGCGGCGACGACATCCTGCCGCTGGCCGAACACTTCCTGGACGGCCGCGCCGAACTCGGCGATGCCGCCCGCGAGGCGCTGCTGGGCTATCCGTGGCCGGGCAACGTGCGCGAGCTGAAGAACGCGATCGAGCGCGCCGCGCTGCTGGCCGCTGGCGGTCCGATCACGCCCGGGCTGCTCAACCTGCCCGAGCATGCGGCCGCCGCGCGCAGTCTCGACGAGCCCAGCCGCGAGGCGGTGGAGGCGGCCCTGCACAAGGCCGACGGGGTGGTCAGCCGCGCCGCACAGGAGCTGGGGCTGTCGCGGCAGGCGCTGTATCGGCGGATGGAGCGCTACGGATTGGCGAGCCATGCCTGATCGATCGGGGCATGATCGGATCTGGCGTGACCGGGCCCGATCCGGGGACGCCTGCCATCGGCCTGGTAGCGTGGAACGAGGCTCTCATCCAGCAGGAATCGTGTGATGCGGCATGGCCCGCCGGGATCGTCCATTTTCACCGTGAGGCACCGCCGATGCGGCGTCGCCTGAATTCGCTGCGGGGGCGGCTGACGGTCCTGCTGGCGATCGCCGGCATGGCCGGTGCGCTGGTCTACGCCGGCGTCACGCAATGGCCGCTGCCGCAGCTGTTGCAATGGATGCGCACCGAACTGGCGTTGAACATGATCTCGCCGATGCAGCTGGGCATCTACGGCGGTCTGCTGGCCAGTGCGATCGTGCTGCTGCCGCTGGCCTTCTGGCTTTCCGGCCGGGCGATGACGCCGGTGAGTCGCCTGTTGCGGGCACTGGAAGGCGCGGTGGCGAGTTATCGCGACGGCGATTTCAGTTTTTCGATCGCGGTCGACCGGGGCGACGAACTGGGTGCGTTGATCCGCATGCACAACGCGCTGGGGCATACCTTGCGCGAGCAGCGCCAGCATCTGGTGCAGCGCGAGCTGCTGCTGGACACGGTGGTGCAGAACACGCCGGTGGCACTGGTGCTGACCGATGCGGCCGGCCGTGTGGCCTATGCCAACATCGCTTCGCGGCACCTGTTCAACGAAGGGCGCAGCCTGCACGGGCTGGACTTTGCCGAGCTGCTGGCGGAGGCGCCGCCGGCACTGCGCCAGGCGGTGGAAAGCGGCGAGGACGCCTTGCTCAGCCTGGAGATGGACGGCAGCGAGGAAACCTTCCACCTGTCGCTGCGTGCGTTCCGCCTGCAGGGCCGGCCGCACAGGCTGCACCTGTTCCGGCGCATGACCCGCGAGCTGTCGCGGCAGGAAGTGGCGACCTGGAAGCGGGTGATCCGGGTGATCAGCCACGAGCTCAACAACTCGCTGGCGCCGATTTCCTCGCTGGCCCATTCCGGCGCCGAGCTGGCGCGGCGCGGCGACATCGAACGCCTGCCCGGCGTGTTCGCCACCATCGGCGAGCGCACACGCCACCTGCATGGGTTCATCGGCGGCTACGCCAGCTTCGCCAAGCTGCCCGCGCCGCAGCCGGTGGCAATCGCCTGGGCGCCGTTTCTGGACGCTCTGGCGCAGCATTGCCGCTATCGGCTGGCCACGCCGATACCGGACCGGGCCGGGCGCTTCGATGCGGCGCAGATCGAGCAGGTGCTGATCAACCTGATCAAGAACGCGCACGAATCGGGCAGCGCCGGGGATGAGGTCACGCTGTCTCTGCTCGAGACCGGTCGCGAGCTGCGCATCGAGGTGGCCGACCGCGGCCCCGGCATGAGCGAGACGGTGCTGGCGCAGGCGCTGCTGCCGTTCTACTCGACCAAGCGCTCGGGCACCGGGCTGGGCCTGGCGCTGGTGCGGGAGATCGCCGAGGCGCACGGCGGGCGCGTGCTGCTGGCCAATCGCGAAGGCGGCGGTCTGCGGGTGAGCCTGCTGCTGCCGCAGACGGCGGCGCGGTAGCCAACTCCAGCACCTCTTGCAGGGCGCCTGCCAAAGCGCGCTCCGCAAATCGGGGTTGTTCGAGGTGCCCTATACTCGTGCCTTCATCGGGAAAGGGGAAAGGCAATGGGGCAGCTTCTTGCGTTGGTCATCGTGTTTGTCGTCGTCGTCGGCATCGCCAAGCTGGTGCGCATCGTGCCGCAGGGTTTCGAATGGACGGTGGAGACGTTCGGCAAGTACACCCGCACGCTCAACCCCGGGCTGCATTTCCTGATCCCGGTCTACCAGGCGGTCGGGCGCAAGATCAACATGATGGAGCAGGTGCTCGACGTACCCTCGCAGGACGTGATCACCAAGGACAACGCGGTGGTGCGTGTCGATGGCGTGGTGTTCTATCAGGTGCTGGATGCGTCCAAGGCCGCGTATGAGGTATCCAACCTGGAACAGGCCTCGCTGGCGCTGGTGATGACCAACATCCGCACCGTGCTCGGTTCGATGGACCTGGACGAGTCCTTGAGCAAGCGCGACGAGATCAATGCGCGGCTGCTGCGCGTGGTCGACGAGGCGACCCACCCGTGGGGCGTCAAGGTCAACCGCATCGAGATCAAGGACATCGCACCGCCGCGCGACCTGATCGACGCGATGGCGCGGCAGATGAAGGCCGAGCGCGAGAAGCGCGCCAACATCCTCGACGCCGAGGGCTTCCGCCAGGCGGCGATCCTCAAGGCCGAAGGCGAGAAGCAGTCGGTGATCCTGGCCGCCGAAGGCGAGAAGGAGGCGGCGTTCCGCGCGGCGGAGGCGCGCGAGCGTTCGGCCGAGGCCGAAGCCAAGGCGACCACGATGGTGTCCGAGTCGATCGCCAACGGCAACGTCAACGCGCTCAACTACTTCGTCGCCAACAACTATGTCGAGGCGCTGAAGGAAATGGCCAGGTCGCCGAACCAGAAAATGCTGCTGCTGCCGGTCGAGGCGACCGGCATCCTGGGTTCGCTTGCCGGCATTGCCGAGCTGGCGAAGGAGTCGCTGGGTCAGCAGCAGAAGCCGGTGGCGGTCCAGCCGCCGCTGCGCTGAAGCGGGAGGATGCCGACGATGTGGAACCTGTCCGCGCATTATCTGTGGTGGATCCTGGCGCTGCTGCTGATCGCCGGCGAAATCCTGCTGCCTGGCTATTTCATGCTGTGGATCGGCCTGTCCGCCGCGGTGATGGGCGTGTTGCTGTGGCTCGTGCCGTCGTTGGGGCTGCTGGCGCAGGCGGTGCTGTTCGCGCTGCTGGCGTTCGCCATCTGCATGGCCTATGCCCGCCTGCTGCGGCCGAAACTGGAGCGCAGCGAACCGGGCCATGAGCGATTGAACCGCCGTGGCGAGCAGATGATCGGCCAGCGCTACCAGCTGATCGAGCCGATCGTCAACGGCCGCGGCAAGGCAAGGGTCGGCGACGGCCAGTGGCTGGTCAGCGGGCCGGATCTGCCGCTGGGCAGCACGGTCGAGGTGGTGGCCGTCGAAGGCACCACGCTGAAGGTGCGCGCGGCGGCATGAACAGCGGCGATGCGCGGGGCCGATCGTTTGCCGCCACGGCGCTCAATACCCGCATTGCGTTCCTGCTGGAGCTGGCGCGGCGGCTGCACCAGTACGGCACCACCGCGCCGCGGCTGGAGATGGCGATCGCCGGCTCGGCGCAGCGCATGGGGCTGGTCGCCGATGTCTGGTCCAGCCCGACCGCGCTGATCATCTCCTTTACCGACATGGCCCAGGGCGATGAAGGCGTGGCGCATACCACCCAGGTGATGCGGCTGGCGCCCGGTGACGTGAACCTGGCGCGGTTGTGCAAGGCCGATCGCATTGCCGACCTGGTGATCAGCGGCGAGCTGGATCTGCGCGAGGGCTTTCATCGCTTGCGCGCGCTCGACCAGCCGGAGAGCCGGCTCGCCAGGCTGGCAGTGGTCGCCAGCTACGGCCTGTCCGCGGCCTGCGTGGTGGCGCTGTTCCTGCACAGCTCGTGGCCGGATCTGCTGACGGCGGCCCTGATCGGGCTGATCATCGGCACGATCAGCGTGCTGTCGCTCAGCCGGCCCCGGCTGGCGGTGGCCAGCGATGCGATCAGCGCCCTGGTGGCCACCACCATCGCCATCATGGTGAGCGCGTTCGTGGTGCCGCTGGCGATCAAGGCGGTGGTGCTGGCCAGCCTGATCGTCTTGATCCCCGGCATGTCGCTGACCACCGCGGTACGCGAACTGTCCAGCCAGCATCTGGTGGCCGGCGTGGCCCGCATGGGCGGGGCGGTGTCGACCTTGCTCAAGCTCACCTTCGGCACCGTGGCGGCGACCCAGCTGTGTGCCGCGATCGGCATCCAGGCGCGCGACCATGCGCTGCCGCCGCTGCCGAGCTGGCTCGATTATCCCACCTTGCTGCTGGGCGCCTTCGGCTTTGCGATCCTGTTCCGCGCGGCGCGCAAGGACTGGCCGGTGGTGATGGCTGCGGTGGCGGTCGGCTATCTGGCCACGCGCTGGGGCGGGCAGATCTCCGGTTATCTGCCGGGGGCGCCGTTCGGCGTATTCCTCGGCGGCTTCGTGCTCAGTGCGCTGGCCAATTTCTACGCGCGCTTCGCGCATCGGCCCGGTGCGCTGATCCGCGAGCCGGGGATTATCCTGCTGGTACCGGGCAGCGTCGGTTTCCGCAGCATGTCGTTCCTGCTCGACCGCAATACCGAGCTGGGCATGGATACCGGCGTGTTGCTGCTGACCTTGCTGGTATCGCTGGTGGCCGGACTGATGTTCGGCGACCTGCTGGTTTCGCCGCGGCGGTCCCTGTAAGACAAAACCCCTCGACCGCATCCGCCATTCCTTGTCGCATGCACCTCTCAAGACTGACGAGCCCGCACGGCATATTTGCTCCTGCCCCGCGGTGGAGGGTCGGGGAGGCAATGCTCCGAACTTGAGCGATCCAACATGTCCCCCAGCGTCATTCCTGCGAAAGCAGGAATCCAGTGCCTTTGCGTTCAATGGTCTACAGACGCTGGATGACCGGCTTCGCCGTTGTAAAGCTCTTCCAGCTTTCGCTGGGATGACGGCGCGGAGCAGTGGATGGTGCGCTTGAGTTCGGAGCGATCGGTTGGGGAGGGAGGTCGCGTCGCCGCAAGCCAACAAAAACGCCGGCACAGGGCCGGCGTTTTTGGTTTCCTTGAACCAGCGCAATCAGATCGCCAGATCCTTTTCCTTCTTGCCGGCCTTCAAGGCGTCGTTGAACCAGTGCGGGCGCTTGCCGCGACCGGACCAGGTCTGCGCGGGGTTGGCCGGATTGCGGTATTTCGGGGCAACCGGGCTGCTGGCGCGCTTGGCCTTGCCACGGCCGAAAATATCTTCGAAGGCATAACCTTCGGCCTTGATCAGCGCATGGATCTTCTCGCGCAGCTTGACGACCTTTTCCTTGCGCAGTTCGATCTGGCGGAGCTGTGCCTTGTTGATCAGGTCATTCAGCTGGGTATTATTGAGATTCTTGATATCGATGGCCATGTTGGACTCCCGGGAGTGGGTTTGGGTGCTTTGTACGGTCGGGCTGTTGTTTCAGGAACCAAACCCGGCACTTAAAATGCGCAGCAAAACGGATTCTCGCCTATTTGCCGAATGTTTGCAAAGCATGGAGCGCCATTGCCGGTCAAGTCGGGATCGTTGTCACCGGATGCCCGGACGGGTTTCTGCTCTTCATTCAGGCCGTTTTCAGCAGCGTCCGATTAGCGCCGTATTTCAATGCGGGCACCCCGGATAAACCCGGTTTGCGCTCCTGCCAAAGTGCCGGGATCCCGGTCATTCGGGATTACCGACATGCAGCGGTCGTTTCGATCACCGCAGCAAGGCAAGCAGATCGTTCTGGCCGATCGGGCGGCTTTCGGTTTCCTGACGGGCGCGGTATTCCAGCGTGCCGGCAGTCAGGCCGCGTTCGCTGACCACCACGCGGTGCGGAATGCCGATCAACTCCATGTCGGCGAACATGCCGCCCGGGCGCAGGCCGCGATCGTCCAGCAGCGCCTCGATGCCTTGCTGGAGCAGCCACTGGTACAACGCCTCGGCAGCCTCGCTGACCGCCGGGATGTTCTTCGGATTGATCACGCACACCACCACCCGCCACGGTGCCATGGCGTCGGGCCAGAGGATGCCGGCGTCGTCATGCCGCTGTTCGATCGCTGCGGCGACGATGCGGCTGACGCCGATGCCGTAGCAGCCCATGGCCATGACCTGGCTCTGGCCCTGGTCGTCCACCACCGTGGCCTTCATGGCTTCGGCGTAGGTCCGGCCGAGCTGGAACACATGGCCGACCTCGATGCCCCGTGCCAGGTGCAGCACGCCCTTGCCGTCCGGCGAAAGGTCGCCCTCGACCACGTTGCGCACATCGGCGATGCGGCTGATGCGCGCATCGCGCAGCCAGTTGGCGCC
>JAGWNA010000062.1 GCA_028871555.1 Lysobacteraceae bacterium | reverse complement strand
GCGCATGGCGAGGTGGTGGTGGTCAACGAGAAGTTCGGCATCCGCCTGACCGACGTGATCAGCCCGACCGAACGCGTGCGCAAGCTGCGCTGATGGACACGCAGGCCTTCATGCTGGCCGCCGCGCCGGCTGCCGTCTCCGACGTCGAAGTCGGCGGCGAGATCGTGCGGGTGGTGCTGAGCCTGCTCGGCATCATCGTGCTGATCCTCGCCGCCGGCTGGCTCAGCCGGCGGCTGCAGCATCGCTCCGGCGCATCCGGCCGCCGCATCCGCTGCATCGAGACGTTTTCGATGGGCGCGCGCGAGCGCCTGCTGCTGCTCGACGCCGACGGCAAACGGCTGTTGCTCGGCATGGGTCCCGGCGGCATGCGCACCTTGCATGTCTACGATGACCGCGCGGCGGAAACCGATGCCGCGCCGCAACCGCCGCAAGCATCGACCGCCGGCTTCGGCGAGTTGCTGGCGCGCTGGAAGCGCGGCTCATGAAAACCGCGCGCTGGATTTTCGCCGCGACGCTGCTGCTGTTGCCACTGGCGACGCTGGCCGCGCAACCGGGCATCCCGGTATTGAACGTGCAGAACGTGCCCGGCGGCGGCCAGAACTGGACGCTGTCGCTGCAGGTGCTGGCGCTGATGACGGCGCTGACGCTGCTGCCGGCGATCGTGCTGATGATGACCTCGTTCACCCGCATCATCATCGTGCTCGGTTTCCTGCGCCAGGCGCTGGGAACGCAATCGACGCCACCGAACCAGGTGCTGCTGGGACTGGCGCTGTTTCTCACCCTGTTCGTGATGTCACCCGTGCTCGATCGTGCCTACGTCGACGGCGTGAAACCGTACATGGACGGCCAGCTCAGCGCCGAGCTGGCGATGCCGGCGGCCGTGGCGCCGTTCAAGCGCTTCATGCTCGACCAGACCCGCGATGCGGATCTGCAGCTGTTCACCCGGCTGGCGAAGGACAGGCCTTATGCCAGCAAGGCCGATGTGCCGTTCAAGGTGGCGATGCCGGCGTTTCTGACCAGCGAGCTGAAGACCGCGTTCCAGATGGGCTTTCTGCTGTTCATTCCGTTCCTGATCATCGATCTGGTGGTGGCCAGCGTACTGATGTCGATGGGCATGATGATGGTCTCGCCGATGATCATCTCGCTGCCGTTCAAGATCATGCTGTTTGTGCTGGTGGACGGCTGGACGCTGCTGCTTGGCACGCTGGCGGGGAGCTTCTACACGTGACCGCGCATCGGCTGGCCGAGGCCTTCGTAGAAGCCCGCGAGCGGGCTCCTACAAGCGCAGGAGGACGAAAGCTCTTTGCTCTAGATACACAAACAAGCAAAGGCATCGCCCGCGAGCGGGCTCCTACCGCTGCACAGGGGCGAGAGGTCTACGCCGTCCGTTCGGCAAACCGCAATGCGGGAGCCTTCGCATGACCCCCGAATCCATCATGGAAATCGGCCAGCACGCGATGTATGTGGCGATGCTGGTTGCCGCGCCGTTGCTGCTGACCGCGCTGGCGGTGGGCCTGCTGATCGGCGTGATCCAGGCGGCCACGCAGATCAATGAAATGACCCTGAGCTTCATCCCCAAGCTGATCGGGATGGCGTTGGTGGCGCTGCTGACCGGGCCGTGGATGCTGCGTGTGCTGGTGCAGTTCACGCACCAGTTGATCGTCGGACTGCCGGCGGCGATCCGGTGATGGCGCTGGACCTGGCGCAACTGCCGATGTGGCTGGGCAGCCTGTTGTGGGCGCTGGGCCGGGTCGGCGGCTTGTTCCTGACGGCGCCGGTATTCAGCGCCAGGATGCTGCCGGTGCGGATCAAGCTTGCCCTGGCGGTGGTGCTGACGATGGTGCTGGCGCCGCTGGCGCCGGTGACGATCGACCCGCTGAGCGCGACCGGTGCGGCGACGATGGTCAGCCAGGCATTGATCGGCGCGGCCGTGGGATTCGTGCTGAATCTGGTGTTCGATGCGGTGTCGTTCGGCGCCGGGCTGGTGGCGCAAGGCATGAGCCTGGGTTTTGCCGAGGCGGCCAATCCGCAGGGTGGCCCGAGCTCGCCGGTGCTGAGCGAGTTCTACACGTTGCTGGTGACCTTGCTGTTTCTGGCGATGGACGGCCACCTGCGCCTGATCGCCCTGCTCGCCGACAGTTTTCGCAGCCTGCCGCCGGGGACGGCGGCGATCGGCACGAACGGCCTTTACGCGGTGGCCGCCTTCGGCGCGGAGTTGTTTGCCGGCGCCGTGCGGGTGGCATTGCCGGCGATGACGTCGCTGCTGGTGGTGAACATCGGTTTCGGCGCGATCAGCCGCTCGGCCCCCTCGATGAACCTGTTCGCGGTGGGTTTTCCGATCATCCTTTCGCTGGGTTTCATCGCGCTGTGGCTGGCCCTGCGCAGTTTGCCCGGGGCCTTCGATGCGTTGCAGGGGCACGCCTGGTCGCTGATGCGCGAACTGATCGGGAGCTGACGCCATGGCCGAAGACAACGACCAGGAAAAAACCGAACAACCTACTGAAAAGCGCCTGCGCGAATCGCGCGAGAAAGGCGAGGTGGCGAGTTCGCGCGACTTGTCCGGAGCCCTGGTGATCCTGGCCGGCGTGGCGGTGTTGATGAACGACGGCGCAGCTGCGTTGCGTCACGCCAGGCGGATTTTCTCCATCGGTCTGGACTACCGGCGTGAAGCCTTGTTCTCCGGCGCGTTGCCGGGGCGGGCCTTGCACGCCGCGGCAAGCGAGGCGCTGGCCCTGTTCGGGCCGGTGGCGGTGGCAACCCTGCTGGCCACGCTGGCCTCGCCGCTGCTGATGGGCGGGTTGAACTTCAGCGCGGAGGCGCTGCAGCCGAAATTCGAGCGGCTCGATCCGGTCAAGGGACTGGGCCGGGTGTTCGCCATGCGCGGGCTGGTCGAACTGGCCAAGGCGTTGCTCAAGCTGCTGTTCATCGGGCTGGCGCTGCTGTTGCTGCTGCGGCATTGGCAGGGCGAGCTGCAGGCCACGGGCAGCGGCACGGCCCTGACCGGGATTGCATTGTCGATCACACTGCTTGGCCGTGCGGCACTGTGGTTCGGTTCCATCCTGGCGTTGATCGGCGGCATCGATGCGCTGTACCAGAAGTTCGATCACGGCAAGCGCCTGCGCATGACCAGGCAGGAAGTCCGCGACGAGGCAAAGGAAACCGAAGGCAACCCCGAGCTGAAGTCGCGCATTCGCCAGGTGCAGCAGATGCAGTCGCGCCGCCGCATGATGCAGGAGCTGCCGAAGGCGGATGTGGTGGTGGTCAACCCCAGCCACTTTGCGGTGGCGCTGGCCTACGACGAGGGCCGCATGAGTGCGCCTCGCGTCATCGCCAAGGGCGTCGACCTGCTGGCGCAGCAGATACGCCTGGTAGCCGGCAGCCACCGCATCCCGCTGGTCGAGGCGCCGCCGCTGGCGCGCGCGCTGTATGCCACCACCGAGCTGGGCCGGGAAATTCCTGCCGCGCTGTACGTCGCGGTCGCGCAGGTGCTGGCCTATGTGTACCAGTTGAAGCAGGCGGCGGCGCACGGCGAGGCGCCGCCGCAGGCACCTTCCCCCGAGGTCGATCCGGACCTGATGGGGCCTTATCGTGATTGATGACAGGCCAGGCACATGATCGGCGAGAGCGCATTCCCGGATTTCAGGCAGATCGTTCGCCGCGGCGCCGGTGCGCCGGTGGCCGTGCTGGTCATGCTGGCGATGCTGATGCTGCCGCTGCCGCCGTTTCTGCTGGACATACTTTTCAGCTTCAACATCGCGCTGTCGCTGGTGATCCTGCTGGCGGTGGTGTACGTGATGCGGCCGCTGGAATTCGCCGCATTCCCCACCGTGGTGCTGATGGCGACGCTGCTGCGCCTCGCGCTGAACATCGCCTCCGCCCGCGTCGTGCTGCTGCACGGTCACGATGGCCCCGGCGCGGCGGGCAAGGTGATCCAGGCATTCGGCGAGTTCGTCATCGGCGGCAACTTCGCGGTGGGCCTGGTGGTGTTCGCGATCATCACCATCATCAATTTCGTGGTGGTGACCAAGGGCGCCACCCGCGTATCGGAAGTCACCGCACGCTTCACCCTCGATGCGATGCCCGGCAAGCAGATGGCGATCGACGCCGACCTCAATGCCGGCCTGCTGACCCAGGAACAGGCGCGCGAGCGCCGTCAGGAAGTGCGCGAGGAAGCGGACTTCTACGGTTCGATGGATGGCGCGTCGAAATTCGTGCGCGGCGACGCCACTGCCGGCATCCTGATCCTGATCATCAACATCGTCGGCGGCTTCTTCGTCGGCGTGATGCAGCACGGCCTGTCGGCCGGCGAGGCGGCCCGCACCTACACCTTGCTGACCATCGGCGACGGACTGGTGGCGCAGGTGCCGGCGCTGATGCTGTCGGTGGCGGCGGCGATCATCGTCACCCGCGTGTCCCGCGCCCAGGACATGGGCAAGCAGTTGCTCGGCCAGGTGTTCGGCCAGCCGCGCGCGCTGGCGGTGGCCGGCGCGGTGCTGACCGTGATGGGGCTGATTCCCGGCATGCCGAACATCGCCTTCCTGCTGCTCGGTGCCAGCTGCGGCGGCGCGGCGTGGCTGCTGTTCAGGCGTGAGCGCAAAAGCCGCGCGAAGCTGGCGCAGTCGGTCGCCGCGGAGCCCGCCGCCAGCACCCCGTCGGAGCGGCTGGAACTGGGCTGGGAGGACGTGGCCAGCGTCGATCCGCTGGGGCTGGAAGTGGGCTACCGGCTGATTCCGCTGGTCGATACGCACCAGGGCGGCGAGCTGATGGGGCGGATCAAGTCGGTGCGCCGCAAGCTGTCGCAGGAGCTGGGTTTCCTGGTGCCGGCGGTGCATATCCGCGACAACCTGGACCTGGGCCCGAACACCTACCGGATCACCCTGATGGGCGTGCCGATGGGCGAGGCCGAGGTGCACAACGACCGCCTGATGGCGATCAATCCCGGCCAGGTGCACGGCACGCTGCAGGGTATTCCGACACAGGATCCGGCGTTCGGCCTGGAGGCGGTGTGGATCGAGAGCGGCCAGCGCGAACTGGCGCAGAGCTACGGCTATACCGTGGTCGACCCGGCCACCGTGATCGCCACCCACCTGTCGCACATCCTGCAGGGCCACGCGCACGAGCTGCTCAGCCATCAGGACGTGCAGCAGCTGCTGGACCGGCTGGCCGGCACCGCGCCGAAGCTGGTCGAGGACCTGGTGCCCAAGCGGCTGCCGCTGGGCGCGGTGGTCAAGGTGCTGCAGAACCTGCTGGCCGAGCGGGTGCCGATCCGCAACATCCGCAGCATCGTCGAATCCTTGGCGGAGCATGCGGGGCAGAGTCAGGATCCCGGCGTTTTGACCGCCGCCGTGCGCGTCGCGCTGGGCCGGCAGATCGTGCAGGAGATCACAGGACTGGGTACGGAAGTCCCCGTCGTCACGCTCGCCCCGGAGCTCGAACAGATCCTGCTCAGCTCGCTGGCCAGCGGTGGCGGCGTGGCCGGCGCGGCGGTGGAACCGGGGCTGGCGGACCGTCTGCAGCAGAGCGTGGCCGAGGCCGCGCGGCGCCAGGAAGTGAGCGGCGAGCCCGCCGTTTTGCTGGTGGCTCCGCAGTTGCGGCCGTGGCTGGCGCGCTTCACCCGCCATGTGGCACAGAACCTGCACGTACTTGCCTACAACGAGGTGCCCGACAACCGGCGGGTGCGGCTGGTGCAGGCATTGGGACGCTGAGCGAGGAGTGAGCGGTGATGAAAAGCTTGAAGCGGGAACAGGGAACGGGAAACGGGGAACGTGCCGGCTGCGGTGAATCCGCAGTCGCGGTTGTGCACGCAGATCCAGATCGCCGTGTCGCCGACGTTCCCCGTTCCCTGTTCCCCGTTTCCCGCTTCGGCACGCGGAGCAGGCACGCATGAAGATCAAACGTTTCGTCGCCGCGGACATGCGTCAGGCCATGCGCGAAGTGCGCGAAGAGCAGGGGCCGGAGGCGGTGATCCTGTCCACCCGCCGGCTCGATGAAGGGATCGAGGTCATCGCCGCGATCGATTACGACGAGTCGCTGGTGCGCGAAGCGGCACGGCACGGAGCCCCGCTGGCGGCGGGTGAGCCGGTTGCGGCGGTGGCGGCCGCTGCCGCGCCAGCGGACGTGCCGCCGCCGCCCCGGGCGCCGGCAGCGATGGCGACTGCGAAGGTCGCGGCGGCGAAAGCGGCCTCGCGCACGCCGCCGGTGCGTGCCTCGATGCCAGCGCCCGATGCGCCGCCGGTTCCTTCCGCGGCGGTATCGGCCGAACCGGTGGCGATGCAACCGCTGATGGAGCGCGCCATGCAGGACACGGCGCGCATGCGCGCCGAACTGGGCAGCCTGCGCGAGATGCTGGAGGTGCAGTTGTCGAGCCTGGCCTGGAACGACATGGAGCGGCGCCAGCCGCTGCGCGCGCGCGTGCTGCGCGAGATGACCCGGCTCGGCATCGAGCCGGACGTGGCGAGCCAGCTGGTGGCGGCCCTGCCTGCGCAGATCAACGCCGAACAGGCGCGTTATCTGCCGCTGGGCATGCTCAGCCGCAGCCTGACGGTGAGCGGCCGCAACCTGTCCGATGACCAGGGCGTCACCGCGCTGGTCGGCCCCACCGGCGTGGGCAAGACCACCACCATCGCCAAGCTCGCCGCCCGCGCCGTATTGCATCGCGGGGTGGAGCAGGTCGCGCTGGTCAGCACCGACCATTATCGCATCGGTGCCGCCGCGCAGCTGGAACACTACGGTCGCCTGCTCGGTATCCGGGTCTATCCGGCCTACGACGCACCAAGCCTGCGCAAGGTGCTCGAGTTGCTGCGCGACAGGCATACCGTGCTGATCGATACCGCCGGTGTGGCCGGCAGCGATCCGCGGCTGGCGCAACAGCTGGAGCTGTTTTCCGACGCCGGCGACGTGCGCACCTGCCTGGTGCTGGCGGCCAATACGCAGCCGAGGTCGCTGGACGAAGCGGTGCGTGCCTATCGGCCGCTGAAGCCGGATGCCTGCATCCTGACCAAGCTCGACGAGGCGCCGAGTCTGGGCGGCGCGCTGTCGGTGCTGATCCGCCACCGGCTGCCGCTGGATTTCACCACCGACGGCCAGCGCGTGCCCGAGGACATCGCGACGGCGGATGCGCGGGTGCTGGTCTGCCGCGCCGCGCAGTCGCAGAAAAGCCAGCTGCCGGATGACGGGCAGATGGCCGAACGCTTCGGCCTTGCGGTGGCCAGCGCATGAACGGAGCAATCGCAATGGATCAAGCCTGGGGCCTGAAGCACTTCCCGATGACGCTGGCCGGCATCGGCGAGCCGGCGCCGGCGCCCGGCCACCAGGCCAGCAGCCTGCTGCCGAAAGCGGCGTTGCCGAGCCGGCCTTGCCGCGCGATCGCGGTGGCCGGCGGCAAGGGCGGCGTCGGCAAGAGCACGGTGGCGGTGAACCTTGGCATGACGCTGTCGATGGCCGGCCACGACGTGATGGTGCTGGATGCCGACATGGGCCTGGCCAACGTCGACGTGCTGCTCGGGCTTGCACCGTCGCGGCATATCGGCCACATGCTGGACGGCCAGTGCGCGCTGGAGGATCTGCTGCTCGGCGCACCGCACGGCTTGCGGGTGGTTCCGGCGGGCTCCGGCGCGCGCCGGCTGGCACAGCTTGGCAGCGGCGAACATGCGGCGGTGATCCGCGCCTTCGATGACCTGGCGCCGCCGCCGCACTACCTGCTGATCGACACGGCCGCCGGCCTGTCCGACAGCGTGGCGATGTTTGCCGCCGCCGCCGACGATGTGGTGCTGGTGGTGTGCGACGAGCCGGCCTCGCTGACCGATGCCTACGCGCTGATCAAGGTGCTCAGCCGCGACTTCGGCGTGCGCCGCTTCCGCATGGTGGCGAACATGGTGCACAACCGGGGTGAGGCGCAGCAGCTGTATCAGAAGCTGTCGCGGGTCAGCGACCGTTTCCTCGACGTGGTGATCGATTTCGCGGGATGGGTACCGCAGGACGAAAGGCTGCGACAGGCGATCCGTCGGCAGCGCGCGGTGGTCGATCTGTGGCCTTCGAGCCGTTCGGCGCTGGCATTCAAGCAATTGGCAGGTGCGGTCGATACATGGGCAGAACCCGAACGTTCGGGCCTCGACCGGATCGCCTTTTTTGGTGGCCGGGCGATCCCGGCAGCAGGGTGCTGAGATGAGTGTGGCATCGCAATACCTACAACATTCCCGCGAGAGTGCCGACGAAATGGTGCGTCGGCACGCGCCGCTGGTACGGCGTATCGCCTATCACCTGATGGGGCGATTGCCGGCCAGCGTCGACGTGGGCGACCTGGTGCAGGCGGGGATGATCGGCTTGCTGGAAGCATCGCGGCATTACGCGCTCGGTCACGGGGCGAGCTTCGAAACCTATGCGGGCATCCGCATCCGGGGTGCGATGCTCGACGAATTGCGACGCACCGACTGGACGCCGCGCTCGGTGCATCGCAAGACGCGCGAAGTGGCCGAGATGGTGCGCCAGATCGAGACCGAGACCGGCGCCGAGGCGGAGGATGCCGAGGTCATGCGGCGGCTCGGGCTCAGCGCGGACGAATACCACCAGGTGCTCGCCGACGCGGCCTGTGTGCGCTTGCTCAGCCTCACCGCATCGGACGACAACGAGGAAGGCGTCGTGCTGAATGTGGCCGACGAAACCGGCCTCAATCCGCACGAGAGCATCGAGCGCGACGGCATGCGCGATGCGCTGGCCGAGGCGATCGGCAATCTGCCCGAGCGCGAGCAACTGGTGATGTCGCTGTATTACGAGCAGGAATTGAATCTCAAGGAGATCGGCGCCGTGCTCGGCGTGAGTGAGTCGCGGGTGTGCCAGATACACGGGCAGGCCGTGATCCGGCTGCGCGCCAGGTTGACCGACTGGCGCGGTTGACCGGGCGGCGAGGCGGATTTCCCGAGGTCTGGCGCACTGGCTTGAACAGTGCATGCAGTGCAAGCGGAGAAGGTGTTTGGACAAGAACATGAAAATACTGGTGGTGGACGACTTCTCCACCATGCGGCGGATCGTCCGCAACCTGCTGGTCGAACTGGGCTTCAGCAATCCGCTGATCCAGGAGGCCGACGACGGCCAGAATGCGATCGAGATGTTGCGCAAGACGCCGGTCGACCTGGTGGTGACGGACTGGAACATGCCCAACATGACCGGCATCGATCTGCTGCGCGCGATTCGTGCAGAGCCTGCGCTGAAGGGGCTGCCGGTATTGATGGTGACGGCGGAGAACAACCGCGACCAGATCATCGCTGCCGCCCAGGCGGGCGTGAACGGCTACATCGTCAAGCCGTTCACGGCAATCACCCTGCAGGAAAAACTCACCAAGATCTTCGAACGGATCGCCGCCAGCGGAGCGAACGCATGAAAGCCATTCTTCCCATCGTCAACGACGAGGCGTTGCCGGTCGAATTGCGCGATCTGCTGAACAGTCCCGATGGCGCCACGTTCGAACAGGCGCTGGACGTGATGGTGCGCCAGCGCGAACAGCGGCTGTTCCGCGCGCTCGGCCAGCTCGCGCGCGACCTGCACGACGCGGTGCGCCGGGTGGGCGGCGAACTGGCGCAGGAAGGCGTGCCCGGCACGGTGGCCGATGCGCGCCAGCACCTGAACGAAGCGCTGGAGATGAGTGCCCAGGCGGCGCATCGCAGCCTGGATTTTGCCGAACGCATGCGCCCCCAGGCGGAGTCGCTGGCGCAGAACGCGGGCGAAATGCTGAAGTGGTCCAACGACAGCGACGCGGCCGGCGTGCTGGCGCGGGAGGCGGTCGGCTTCGCCGTGAGCTGCAGCGAGGGTCTGGCCGACATGGTGATGGCGCAATCGTGGCAGGATCTGAGCGGGCAGCGGATCAAGAAGGTCGCCAACTTCATCGGCACCGTCGAGGCGTCGCTGCTGGAACTGGTTCGGCTGACCGGAGCGCTGGCGGGCAGCGAGGCTCCGGCCAGCGCGGTCACGGTGTCCAGCCAGGACGATGCCGACCGTCTGCTCAGCGAATTCGGTTTTTGAAGGCGGTGTCGCGGTGAATGCGGCGTTCGACAGCGAGCTGCTCCAGGACTTCCTGGTCGAGGCGGGCGAGCTGGTGCAACGGCTTGGCGAACAGCTGGTCGAGCTGGAATCCACGCCCGGCGATGCCGAACTGCTGAATGCGGTGTTCCGCGCGTTCCACACGGTCAAGGGCGGCGCCGGTTTTCTGGCGGCCGAACCGATGGTGCTGCTGTGCCATCACGCCGAGGATCTGCTCAACGAGGCCCGCAATGGCAATGTGATGCTGGGCGCGGCACAGATGGACGCGCTGCTCGAAGCGCTGGATCTGCTCAACGCGATGATGGCCGCACTGGACGCCGATGCGCCGCTGGCGATGCCGCCCGCGGCCCTGCTGCAACGCCTGCTGCCGGCCGCTGCCGACCCGGCACCGGCGCAACCGGAGCCATCCCCCGCGGTCGCGGCTGCCGACCCCGCCGCAGGAATCGACGACCGTGAATTCGAGGCGTTGCTCGACACTCTCTACGGCAGCAGCGCCCCTGGTGTCGCCGCGGCCGCTGTGCCAGCGACCGCCGGCCGGGGGCCGACCGACACGATCGACGACGACGAATTCGAGGCGCTGCTGGACACGCTGCACGGCAAAGGTGGCCAGCCCGCCGTCGTGGCTGCACCCGCTGTGCCGGCACCGGCCGCGGCGCGCCCGTCGGCGTCCCCCGCACATCATGCGGCACCGGCAGAGGCCACCGTGCGGGTGGATACCGCGCGGCTCGATGCATTGGTGAACCGCGCCGGCGAACTGGTGCTGGTACGCAACCGGCTGCTCACCCTGGCCGGGCAAAACGGCGAGGTGGCGCTGGTGGCCGCCGCCAGTGAACTGGACCGGGTCGCCGACGAACTGCAGCGCGCGGCGCTGGGCATGCGCATGCAACCGGTGGGCCGGTTGTTCCAGCGATTTCCGCGGATCGTGCGCGATCTGGCACGCCAGCTCGGCAAGGACGTGGAGCTGGTGCTGGAAGGCGAAGGCACCGAGCTCGACCGCGGCCTGGTCGAGGCGCTGGCCGACCCGCTGATCCATCTGCTGCGCAACGCGCTCGATCATGGCGTGGAAATGCCGGAGCAGCGCGAGCGCAGCGGCAAGCCGCGCAAGGGACGGGTGTGCCTGTCGGCGAGCCAGCGCGGCGAGCGCATCGTGATTTCGGTGAGCGACGACGGCGCCGGCATGGATCCGCAGATCCTGCGCCGCAAGGCGCTGGAGAAGGGGGTAATCGACGAGCTGCAGGCGGCACGCCTGAGCGAAACCGAATGCTATGAGCTGATTTTCCGTCCCGGCTTCAGCACCGCGGCGACGGTCTCCGACATTTCCGGGCGCGGCGTCGGCATGGACGTGGTCAAGACGCGCGTGGCGGAACTCGGCGGCAGCTTGCAGGTGCGCTCGAAGCGCGGCCACGGCAGCGAGCTGGAGCTGGCCGTGCCGCTGACCCTGGCGATCCTGCGGGTGTTGATGGTGCGCGTGGGCGAACGCATGTTCGCCATGCCGTTGAGCAACATCGAGGAGGTTTTCGAACTGGTTGGCGGGCAGGACCGCATGCTGGACGGACGGCTGGTCGCCAGTCATCGCGGCCGCGCCCTGCCGCTGGCCAATCTGGCCGGCTGGTCCGGTGCGGCCACGGCCGCCGGCCGGCATGTGGTGGTGCTGCACATCGGCCATCTGCGCCTGGGCTGTCTGGCGCACGAGGTGCTTGGCCGCGAGGACGTCATCATCAAGCCGCTCGGCCCGCTGTTCGAGGGAGTGCCGGGCATAGCCGGCGCCACCGTCACCGGCGACGGACGGCTGGCCCTGGTGATGGACCTGGCCGGACTGGCCGATGCCCACGGACAACTGCTGCCCGCCCTGCAGAGGATCGGCTGACGCGATGGACCGGACAAGCATCAGCGGCACGCTCCTGGCTTTCGTGGTGATCGTCGCCGGCACCATCCTGAAGGGTTCGACGGCCGGCGCGCTGTGGAATCCGGCGGCGTTCGTGATCGTGTTTTTCGGCACGCTCGCCGCGCTGCTGGTGCAGAACCAGGGCAGGGTGCTCAAGCATGCCTGGAAGATGCTGTCGATGATCTACCGGCCGCCGCCGCACGAGCCGGCCGAGCTGATCGAGCGGATCGTCGGCTGGAGCGAAATCTCGCGGCGCCAGGGCCTGCTCGGGCTGGAGCCGCAGATCGACGCGGAGTCCGACTCGTTCATCAGCAAGGGCTTGCAGTTGCTGGTCGACGGCAGCGAGCCGGAGGCGATCCGCAGCGTACTGGAGGTGGATCTGGACACCCGCGAGGCGGTCGATCTGGCCGGCGCCAAAGTGTACGAGAACGCCGGCATCTACTCCCCCACGCTGGGCATCATCGGAGCCGTCATGGGCTTGATGGCCGTGATGCAGAACCTGGCCGATCCGGGCAAGCTCGGCCATGGCATTGCCGCCGCCTTCGTGGCGACCATCTACGGCGTGGCGCTGGCCAACCTGTTCATGCTGCCGATGGCCGCGCGGCTGAAAGGCCTGATCGGCCGGCAGACGCAGATGCGCGAAATCCTGATCGAAGGGCTGGTGTCGATCGCCCAGGGCGACAATCCCCGACAGATCGAGACGAAGCTGCAGGGTTATTTCGCATGAGGAAAAAACGCCACGAGGAGCACCTCAACCATGAGGCATGGGCGATTCCCTACGCGGACCTGATGACACTGCTGCTGGCCTTCTTCGTGGTGATGTATGCGGTGTCGGTGGTCAACCAGGGCAAGTTCAGGGTGATGTCCGCCTCGATGATGGAGGCGTTCAACGGGAATGACCGGGTGATCGTGTCGCCGACGCCGGGCACGGCGCCGGTACCCTCGCCGCTGCAGCTTCCATCAACGTACAGCGTGCCGACGGTGCCGATCAGCGTGCCCATGCTGCATCCACATCTCTCCGTGCAGCCGGCGCTCAGCCATGCCGATCGGCCGACCACGCTGGAGCGCATCGAGGATCAGGTGCGGCGGGTATTGCAGCCGCTGATCGACAGGAAGCTGGTGATCCTGCGGCGCACGCCGGACCGGCTGGAAATCGAGATCCGTACCGACATCCTGTTTCCCAGCGGCGTGGCCCGCTTGTCGACCTCGGCCAACCAGGTACTGCTCGACCTGGCCTCGACCCTGGCGCCATTCCCGAACCCGCTGCGGGTGGAGGGTTTCACCGACGACGTGCCGATCGACACGCCGCAGTACCCGTCGAACTGGGAGCTGTCGGCGGCGCGCGCGGCCACCGTGGCTCGCCTGTTTGCCGGGCACGGGGTCCGGCCGGACCGGCTCGGCATCGTCGGCTGGGGCGAAGTGCGGCCGATCGCCGACAATGCCACGGCGGAAGGCCGCAACCACAACCGGCGGGTGCTGGTGGTGGTGATGAACGACCGGGACACGCCCGACGGTTTTCGCGGCGATGGCGAGCGGCTCGGCGATCCCGGCCACGGCATGGGTGCGTCGCCGGGCAAGACGACGGCAACGGCAGGATCGTTGCCGGCGATCAGGCCCGCGCATGCCGGCTCCGCTCCCGGTGCCGAGGTGGCGGGAGCCGTCCAAAGCGAGGCCGGGCTTGCCGCGGAACCGTCGGCGGGCACGGCCGGCCGCGGTCCATGAACCATCTCCACCAGCGCCATTTTCCGCAGGAGTCCCGCGCATGAATTCAGCGACCGAGATGCTTGCCGGTACCGCGGCACAGTGCTGGCTTTCCTTTCGTCTCGACGGCCAGTTCTATGCGGCGCCGCTGGCCCGGGTCAGCGAGGTGATCCGCCCCGGTGAAATCACCCCGGTACCCGGCGCCGCGCCGGATCTGCTCGGCGTGCGACACTTGCGCGGACGCATCGTGCCGGTGCTGGACGGCCGGCGCCGGCTCGGGCTTTGCGTGCGCGACGATGCGGATGAGGATGTGCGCATCGTCATGCTCGGCCATGGCCCGCATCTGGTGGGCCTGCGCGTGGATGCGGTCGGCGAATTGCTGATCTCCTCCGACGAGGCGTTGTCCGCCCCGCCGCCGAACCGCACGCGGCGGGACGAGGATCCGGTGCAGGGCGTGCTCGAATCCAGGGGCAGCTTCGTCGCGCTGCTCGATGTGTGCCGGCTCTGCCGGTTGCCGGCCGACGCGGGCGCGCACTGAGCATCCGCAGCCGTTACCATTGCCGCCGCACGCTGATGTGTCGAAGCCGGCCGTCGCCGGCTTGCGGATCGTCGAATGACTGTGTCGTGGCTGGCCGCGCCGGCCGGCTGCCGGCCGCTCGATGACCTGACATCGGACCGGTCGTCGCCGGTCATCGCCTGAAATGGAACTCGCCATGGTTACCCCCGATCCTGCCGCGCCTGCCGCGTCCCCGGCTCATCCGGCATCAAGTCGCCAGCGGTGGCAGCGCTGGCTGCTGATGCTCGGTGCGCTGATCGTGCTCGGCGCGGGAATCGGCCTGCGGGGTCCCACGCCCTCGGACGAACCGCGCTTCGCGCTGGTGGCTCATCAGATGGTCGAATCGGGCAACTGGCTGATACCGCACCGGGGTACCGACTGGTATGCGGACAAGCCGCCGACGTTCATGGCGATGCAGGCGTTTTCGTATGTCGTGACGGGCAACTGGTGGATCGCGTTCCTGCTGCCTTCGCTGCTCGGCTCGCTGGGCACCCTCTGGCTGATCTACGACCTGGGACGCCGGTTCTGGGGCCATCGCGTCGGCATGTATGCCGCGCTGGGCCTGTTGTGCACGGTGCAGTTCGTGTTTCAGGCCAAGCGCGGACAGATCGACCCCACGGTGACTTTTTTCATCACCCTGGCGAACTACGGGCTGCTGCGGCATTTCCTGTCCGGGCCGGATTGGCGGGCGTTCTGGCTGGGCTGCTTCGCGGCCGGGCTGGGCGTCATCACCAAAGGGGTCGGGTTCCTGGCATTCCTGATGTTCCTGCCGTGGGTGTATGCGTGCCGTCACCAATGGCCACACGCAGCGGATGCGCGGGGCAGCCTTGCGCGATGGCTGGGCGGATTCGTCGCGTTCATGGCGGCCATCGCGCTGTGGATCGTGCCGCTGCTGCTTTATGTGCAGGCGCACGACACTGCGACCACCCGCGCCTACCTCGCGGACATCTTCCTCAACCAGACCGTGCATCGCTATGTGCACCCGTGGAACAGCTTCAACCCGCCGTGGTTCTATCTCGAGGTGATCTTCACTTCATGGCTCCCGCTGAGCCTGGCCCTGCCTGCGGTTGCGCCGGCCTGGCGGCAGCGGCTGCGCGGGCGCGATGCGCGTTTTCTGCTGCCGCTGACCTGGGTCGTGCTGGTGATCGTCTTCTTCAGCCTGACCCGGGCCAAGCGGGACGTCTACATCATGCCGGCGTTGCCCATGCTGGCGCTGTGCGCGGCGCCCTTGCTCGAGGATGCCCTGCAACGACGCTGGCTGCAGTGGGCCGTGGCCGGCTTCATGACGGTACTTGCCGTCATGCTGCTGGGGGCGGGCGTGGACGCCCTGCTGTTCAGGCCCGCGTTCGCGGCGCGGCTGGTCGCCACGCATCAGCTGGGCAATGACGCGACGTCGCTCTGGTCCATGTTCATCGTGGCGGGGGCGCTTGTCCTGCTGGGCGTGGCGGCTTTCAGATTGCAGCGCGCGGGCCTGGCCGCGCTTGGCGGCCTTGCCGCGATCTGGCTGTCATGGGGGCTGTGGGGGGCGCCGCTGCTGGCGAAAGCGAGTTCACCAGCAAGAGTGGTACGGCGCGTCGAGTCGACCATCGGTCCGCAGGCCGAGCTGGCGCTGGTCGCGTGGAAGGAGGAGATTCCACTGGCATTTTCCGGTTCCATGCCGGTGCAGGACTTCGGTTTCGAGCGGCCGTGGCACCGGCAGCTGGCCAGCGCGATCGTGTGGCAGCGAGGCGATCCCGCCCATCGCTGGGTGCTGATCATGGCCGATGTCATGGCGCCATGCGTGAATCGCGCCGATGCCCGGGACATGGGCATGACCAGCGGGCAGGACTGGCAGCTGTTCCGCTTCGACGCCGTTGCGCCCGCTTGCCGCTCGGGCGACGTGCCCCGAGGCAAGGTCGAGGATTGGGGCGATCGGGAACAGCTCCATTGAGGATGCGCTGCCCGCCGTGACCAGCCGGATCGCGGCGGGCGTGTCGCTACGGATCCTCTTCCGCTGCGTCGTAGACGCAGGCCAGTACCGATGCGGCGGCGGCATACAGCAGTGCGGGCACGTCCTCGCGCAGCCGCAGGCCAGCCAGCAGCGCGGCGATCTGCGGGTCGTGATGCAGTGGAATGCCCAGCGAACGGGCGCGGGCCAGCAAGCTGTCCAGCGATTCGGCCGGCATCGGCTTGATCTCGTTCGCGCCGCCGGCCAGCCGCAGACTGACCTTGCGCTGGGCCGGTGGAAGCATGTTCATGCCGTCGCCTGCAACAGCAGGGCGCTGTGCCGGCCCGACGGCTGCGGCAGGCCGACCTGGCAGCTGAGCTGGTCGAGCAGTACGCCGCATGCGGACAGCCGGTGGCGCAGCGGGGTGAATTGACGTTCCAGACGCTGTGCGGTCATGGCGCTTTCGGTCCACAGCCGCACCGACAGGCGCAGATCGCGCAGCTGCAATTCACCCTGCACCGGGCCCAGTGCCGGCAGGTCCAGCGCAAAACCCAGGGTCCAGCCATGGCCGCCATCGTCGGCATCGGTGATGTATTCCAGTTGCAACTGCAGCACATCGTGGCCGCCGTCTCCCTGCAGCGGTATTTCGATCATCCAGGCCGGCAGGGTGCTTGCTTCCAGTTGGACTATTTCCACCCGCGCCAGCGCGGCCTTCACGTCGCCATGCAGGCGATCCAGCAGCGGGGTCACGCTTTCGCTGTCCGCGAACAGCGGCGCCGGCAATCGCGCCTGTGCCCGCAGGCCGCGTTGCAGCAGCGGCGGTGCCGTGTCGGTACGGCCTGATGCCGAGGTTGCCGAGGGCCGCTGTTCGAGCAGGCCGAGCAGTCGCAGCAGTGCGCCTTTCCAGTCCTGCTCGGCCAGCGTCGACAGGTCGCCTTGAGGCTGCGCCAGCTGCGATTCGAAAAACAGGCCGCTGCGGCTGATCGCCATGCGCAGGCCTTCGCCCTGCGTGATTTCCGCGGGTGTGCTCATGCCGTTCTCGAGCATGGCCAGCGCGGCGCGCAGCTGCGGCGGCAGCTGGCGCAGCATCGGGCGCTGGGCCAGGCTGGCAACCGTGGACAGCAGTGGCGCATAGCCATTCTGTTGCGGCAAGCGCTCGCGCAGGGCACGCTGGAAGGTCACGTCGGCGTGGGAGGCGGCGAGCTGTTCCAGCTGTGGCTGTGCGCCCAGGCTCAGCACCCGTACCTGGAACTGCGCCGGCAACGGATTGCCGGTGATCGCGGTCTCCACGGTCAATGCGCCGATCTGCAATACCAGCATGCCCTGCGGGTTGACTCCCAGCGGCCGCGCCGACAGCACCGTGCCGATGCGCCAGCTCTGCGCGCTGGTGCCGGCGGCGGCGCCGGCCCAGGTGAGGGCGGCGAGGCTGGTGGGTTGGATGATCAACGGGAATTCCTGCGCCGGGTCGCCTGTTCGGGGTTCGGGTACGTTCGTGCTGAGAGGGCTATCGGCCGCATGCACGCCGACTTGAGGTATTTCGCAAGCTGCCGTCGCCGGCCGGTTCACCGGGGCGCTTCTGCGACGTGCGCACGGCGCTCGATACCTGCCCGTAGGAGCGCACCCTGTGCGCGAAGGGCTCGACGGGAACAGGCATCGCCCACAGGGTGGGCTCCTACAAGATCCGGCTTGCCTGCCCCGTAGGAGCGCACCCTGTGCGCGAAGGGTTCGGCGGGAAACGGGCATCGCCCACAGGGTGGGCTCCTACAAGGTCCGGCTTGCCTGCCACGTAGGAGCGCACCCTGTGCGCGAAGGGCTCGGCGGGAAACGGGTATCGCCCACAGGGTGGGCTCCTACAAGGTCCGGCTTGCCTGCCCCGTAGGAGCGCACCCTGTGCGTGAAGGGCTCGGTGGGAAACGGGTATC
>JAGWNA010000061.1 GCA_028871555.1 Lysobacteraceae bacterium | reverse complement strand
CCGCAGATGACCTTGACCGGGCTGGCGCTGGCCTGCGTGGTGGCGCTGTTCGCCGCCTCGCGGGTGGCGCGCACGCCGATGCACGAAGGCGTGGCCGAGGGCCGGCGCCTGCTCGACGCGCTCGGCTGGACCGCGCTGCTGCCCTTGCTGCTGGCCGCCCTGGGCCAGGTGTTCACCCACAGCGGCGTGGGCACGGCGATCGCCGCGATCGCCACCGCTTGGCTGCCCGGCGGCAGCGCCCTGGCCGCCCTGCTGGCATTCGCGCTGGGCATGGTGCTGTTCACCGTGATCATGGGCAATGCCTTCGCGGCGTTTCCGGTGGTGATGGCCGGCATCGGCCTGCCGCTGCTGATCCGCCAGCACGGCGCCGACCCGGCGATACTCGGCTCGATGGGCATGCTGTGCGGCTATTGCGGTACGCTGCTGACGCCGATGGCGGCCGATTTCAACCTGGTGCCGGCGGCGCTGCTGGAGCTGCGCAGTCCGTACGGCGTGATCCGGGCGCAGGTGGGCAGCGCACTGGCGATCCTGGCCACCACCATCGTGCTGATGTGGCTGTTCGTGTTCCGCTGAATCCATCGACTGAAATCCGCCGACGAGGCAACCATGAGCGCTCCGCTGCCACGCATCCTGCTGACCGGATTCGACCCGTTCGGCGGCGAAGTCGTCAACCCTTCGTGGGAAACCGTACGCGCGCTGCATGGCAGGCGCATCGGCGGGCATCTGGTCGTGGCGCGGCGGCTGCCCACCGAATTCGCCGGCTCCCTGCGCGCGCTCAAGGCGGCGCTGCGCGAGACGGCGCCGGCGATCGTGCTCGGTGTCGGCCAGGCCGGCGGCCGCCGGCAGCTGTCGATCGAACGGGTGGCGATCAACGTGCAGGACGCTCGCATCCCGGACAATGCCGGCGCGCAGCCGGTGGACGAGCCGGTGATCGCCGCCGGCCCGGCCGCCTACTTCAGCACCCTGCCGATCAAGGCCATGCTGGCGGCGCTGCATGCGCACGGCCTGCCCGCCGAAATCTCGCAGAGCGCCGGCACCTATGTCTGCAACCACATCGCCTACGCCATGCTGCACCTGGCGTCGAAGCGGCGCGGCGTGCGCGCCGGCTTCATCCACATCCCGTACCTGCCGGCGCAGGCCGCACGCAAGCGCGATGCCCCCAGCATGGCGCAGGCCGACGTCGAACGCGGCCTTGAAATCGCGCTGCGCGCGGCCATCGGCACCCGCCTCGACCGCAAGCTCGCCGCCGGCAGCATCGACTGAACGTCGCGCCATCCGGTCCGGTTCGGTCCCATGCGAAAATCCCGCGAATCGCTTCGCGGGATTTTGCGTGCAGGCAAGCGTTCGTTGGCGCGGATCAGCCGCCGCCAGTGTGATCCCGCTCCGGCGGCGCCTGCACCGGAGCGCGCGGATGGTAATCCTCGAGCTTGCGTGCCTTGACGTCGATCGGATTGATCTGCTTCAGCGTGCCATTGTCGTCGTAATAAGCCCGGAAACCGTAGTCGATCACCATGCGCGCCAGATACTGCAGGTGCTTCTTGCGGATCTTCGAATCGTCGCTGCGCACCAGCAACACGGTCTTCGGCAACCGGCCCTGGTCCCTCAGGTAAGCGAAGTGGCTGCCCGTATCGATGGCCGACAACGCGGCGCCGTCGACCAGGAACTGGCCGTCCTTGTAGGCCTGGATGGTGATGCCGAACTTGCCCTTCATCGAAGCGGTGCTGACTTCCCCCTTGGTGCCGAAAAGATGACAGCCGGAGAGCAGCAGCAGGCTGCCGAGCATGAGCGCGGCGGTAGCTCGCGACAGCAGAGTGGAAAATCGGATCATGCAGGTCTCCTGGCAATCGATCGGTGAATCGTGGAAGTGTAACGCCGACAAGAGAGCCGACGGCAACTGCGGGCGGCCATCGTTCAGGCACCCGGGCTGCTAGGTGCGCGGCAAGGTCACGCCCTGCTGGCCCTGGTATTTGCCGCCGCGGTCCTTGTAGCTGGTCTCGCACTCTTCGTCGGATTCGAGAAACAGCATCTGCGCCACGCCCTCGTTGGCGTAGATCTTGGCAGGCAGCGGCGTGGTGTTGGAGAACTCCAGCGTCACGTGTCCCTCCCACTCCGGTTCCAGCGGCGTCACGTTGACGATGATGCCGCAGCGCGCGTAGGTGCTCTTGCCCAGGCAGATCGTCAGCACCTTGCGCGGAATGCGGAAGAACTCCACGGTGCGCGCCAGCGCGAATGAATTCGGCGGGATGATGCACACGTCCGCCTCGACGTCGACGAAGCTCGACGGATCGAACGCCTTCGGGTCGACGATGGTGGAGTTGATGTTGGTGAAGATCTTGAACTCGCGCGCGCAGCGCACGTCGTAGCCGTAGCTGGAGGTGCCGTAGGACACCAGCCTGTTGCCGTCGCGCAGCTTGATCTGGCCCGGTTCGAACGGCTCGATCATGCCGTGCCGCTCGGCCATGCGCCGGATCCATTTGTCGGGTTTGATGCTCACGCGGTCTCCGGTCGATTGCGGGCGGCCCGGCGAACGGGCGCAAAGCGGCAAAAATACATGGTCGGGGCGCCGCCGCGCCAGCCGACCGCGCCACCGTTGCCTGGAGCCGTCATGTTCCGGGCGTACCCTGCACCACGATCCTGCCCAGCCCCAGCGACTTGTTGCGCGGCTGGCGCGACAGCCGGCCGGCGGCATTGCGGGCGATGGCGCGGTAGCGCGCGGCGAGGTCGGAGTCGGGCATCGCCGCCACCGTGGGGTTGCCGCCGTCGGCCTGCTCGCGGATGCGGATGTCCAGCGGCAGCGAGCCCAGATGCGGCACCCCGTACTGCGCCGCCATCCGCGCGCCGCCGCCCGCGCCGAAGATGTGTTCCTCGTGGCCGCAGTTCGAGCAGACATGGGTGGCCATGTTTTCCACGATGCCCAGCACCGGCACGTCGACCTTCTCGAACATCTTCAGCGCCTTGCGCGCATCGAGCAGGGCGATGTCCTGCGGCGTGGTGACGATCACCGCACCGGCCACCGGCACTTTCTGCGACAGCGTGAGCTGGATGTCGCCGGTGCCCGGCGGCAGGTCGACGACCAGGTAGTCCAGTTGCTCCCAGCGCGTGTCGCCGATCAGCTGCATCATCGCCTGGGTCACCATCGGACCGCGCCAGATCATCGGCGTGTCTTCCTCCACGAGAAAGCCGATCGACATCACCGGCATGCCGTGCGCCTGCATCGGCAGGATGCTCTTGCCGTCCGGCGAGGCCGGCTTGCCGCGCACGCCCAGCATCAGCGGCTGGCTCGGGCCGTAGATGTCCGCGTCCATCACGCCGACCCTGGCGCCTTCGGCCTTGAGCGCCAGCGCCAGGTTGGCCGATACCGTGGACTTGCCCACGCCGCCCTTGCCGGAGGCGACCACGATGATGTTCTTCACCTCCGGCAGCGGCCCCAGCGTGCCCTGCACCTTGTGCACGTGGATGCGGCTGGTGATCGAGATCGCGGCCGAGGCGATCGCAGGCACTGCCTCCAGCGCCTGCCGCACGCGCGCCGCCATGCTGTCGGTCGCGCCGGCAGCCGGGTAGCCGAGCTGCAGATCCACCGACACCCGCGCGCCATCCACGCCGATCGCGCGCACGGCCTCGGCCAGCGGCGCGCCGGTGTGGGTATCGATCAGTTCGCCAAGGATCTGGCGCACCAGGGCTTCATTCGCCTGTGTCATGTCGGCTCGGGTGGTTGCTGGAGACTTTCCATTATGCCAGCCTGCCGATGCCCGGCCAGCTGATGCAGATCAGCGTCATGTACGGGCCGGCGACATGCCGTCGCGCCGCCTGATCGACCGCGCACACAGGCCTGCGGGTATTTCCGCAATGCAGCTTGACGCTCTGGCGAATCCTCGCCAGTCTCGCAAACATACGCTTTCGTACGGGAGTATCACCAATGAAGCAAGTGTTCCGCCTCACCCTCGCCGCCGGATTGCTGCTGGCCGCCGGTGGCGCCATCGCCGCCAACGACACGCCGGCAGGCAATTGGAAAACCATCGACGACGTCACCCACCAGGCGAAGTCGATCGTGCAGATCACCGAGAACAACGGCGAGTACCGGGCCACCATCGTCAAGCTGCTGAACCGCACACCGGAGGCCATCGCCAAGGACGGGGTGCATCCGCTGTGCCACAAGTGCGACGGCGAACGCAAGGACAAGCCGATCGAAGGCCTGAACATCATGTGGGGCGTGACCAAGGACGACGACGTGTGGGATGGCGGCAGGATCCTCGACCCGAAGACGGGCAAGGTCTACAAGGTGAAGCTCTCCCTCAAGGACGGCGGCCAGAAGCTCGACGTGCACGGCTACATCGGCTTCGCCCTGCTCGGCCGTTCGCAGATCTGGGAACGCCAGCCGTAACCGCTGCCCGTGCAAGCGTCCGGAAAAGCGCGCTTCGGCGCGCTTTTTCCTGGTGGGTCCGCAACGCGCCCCGCCCGTGGATTTGGACGGCCATGCCATAATGCGCAGTCATTCCGGAATGTTGCCTGCCATGCGCCGTCGCCTGCTCGTCACCCACGCCCTGCCCTACGCCAACGGCCCGCTGCACCTGGGCCACATGCTGGGCTACATCCAGACCGACATCTGGGTGCGCGCGCAGCGGATGATGGGTAACGAGGTGGTTTTCGTCAGCGCGGACGACGCCCACGGCACGCCGATCATGCTGGCCGCCGAGAAGGCCGGCATGACGCCGGAGGCGTTCATCGCAGGGATCCGCGCCGGCCATGAGGCGGACTTCGCCGATTTCCATTTCAGCTTCGACCACTACCACACCACCCATTCCGAAGAGAATCGCGAGCTGGCCTCGCTGATCTATACGCGGCTGCGCGATGGCGCCCGGCGCGGCAGCGCGGAAAATCAAACCTATATCGCAAGGCGCGGCATCCAGCAGCTGTTCGATCCGGAAAAGCAGATGTTCCTGCCGGACCGCTACATCAAGGGCACCTGCCCGAACTGCGGCACGCCCGACCAGTACGGCGACAACTGCGAACACTGCGGCGCCACCTACGCGCCGACCGACCTGATCAACCCCACCTCGGTGATGTCCGGCGCCACCCCGGTACTGCGCGATTCGGAGCACTACTTCTTCGAGCTGGGCAAGTTCGAACCGCTGCTGCGCGACTGGTTCGCCGGCAAGTACACGGGCGGCAGGCCGGTGGCCAACAGCGGCGTGGTGGCCAAGCTGAAGGAATGGCTGGACGGCGGTCTGAAGGACTGGGACATCTCGCGCGACGCGCCCTACTTCGGTTTTCCGATCCCCGACGCGCCGGGCAAGTTCTTCTACGTGTGGCTGGACGCGCCGGTGGGTTATCTGGCCAGCTTCAAGGCGCTGTGCGACCGGCCCGGTTCGACGCTGAAGTTCGACGATTTCCTCGGCCCCGACAGCAGCGCCGAGATGCATCATTTCATCGGCAAGGACATCATCAACTTCCACGGCCTGTTCTGGCCGGCGATGCTGCACGGCGCGCAGATGCGCGTGCCCACCGCGCTGCACGTCAACGGCTACCTCACGGTGAACGGCGCCAAGATGTCCAAGTCGCGCGGCACCTTCATCCAGGCGCGCACGTATCTCGATGCCGGCATCCATCCGGAATTCCTGCGCTACTACTTCGCCAGCATGCTCAGCGATGCGCCGGTCGACGTGGACCTGGATCTGAAGGCGTTCGAGGAGCGCGTCAATTCGCACCTGGTCGGCAAATGGGTGAACATCGCCAGCCGCACCGCCGGCTTCGTGCAGAAGTTCTTCGACGGCAGGCTGGCCGATGGTTTTGGCGAGGAGGAAGCCCGGCGATGGCAATGGCTGGTTTCGCACTGCGACGACGTGCCGGCGCTGTACGAGGAAGGCGCGTTCTCCGAAGTGACCCGCACTTTCGTGACGATGGCCGATGAGGTCAATGCCTACATCGCCGCGAAAGCACCCTGGGTGCTTGCCAAGGATGAGACCCGACGCGAGGAGCTGCACCAGGTCTGCTCGTTCGCGCTCAGCGCATTCCGCCTGTTGTCCGGCATCCTCAAGCCCGTGCTGCCCGCCACCGTGGCAGCCGCCGAGCGATTCCTCGGCGCAGCCATCGCCGACTTCGACGATGCCGGCCGCGCGCTGCATGGCCACACCATCAATCCGTTCGAGCCGCTGCTCGGCCGCATCGACCCGAAGCGCATCGAGGCGATGGTCGAGGCCTCGAAGGAATCGCTGGGCAGCGCCTCCGACGCTGCCCCCGCACCGATCCCAAAACCCAGGGAAGCCAGCAAGCCCATGAGCGAAACCACCCCCGCCGGCACCGGCGCCGAGACGGCCACCATCGGCATCGACGATTTCGCCAGGCTCGACCTGCGCATCGGCAAGGTCATCGCCTGCGCGTTCGTGGAAGGCTCGGACAAGCTGCTGCGCTTCGAGCTGGACGGCGGCCCGCTGGGCACGCGGCAGATCTTCTCCGGCATCCGCGCCGCCTACGGCGAACCGGAAAAGCTGGTCGGCCGCAACGTGGTGTTCATCGCCAACCTGGCCCCGCGCAAGATGCGCTTCGGCCTGTCCGAAGGCATGATCCTGTCCGCCGGCGACGGCGGCAGCGACCTGTTCCTGCTCGACGCCGACCAGGGCGCCAAGCCGGGCGCTACCGTGCGCTGAATCCGCGATGACGCCGGCCGACCGCATCGACGCCCTGCTGCCGCAGACGCAGTGCGGGCAGTGCGGCTACCACGGCTGCCGGCCGTATGCCGAGGCGATCGCGAATGGCGAAGCGCCGATCAACCAGTGCCCGCCCGGCGGCGCCGCCGGCATCGCGCGGCTGGCTGCGCTGCTGCAGCGGCCGGTGCTGCCGCTCGATCCCGCGCACGGCATCGAGAAGCCGCGCCTGCTGGCGCGCATCGTCGAAGCCGACTGCATCGGCTGCACCAGGTGCATCCAGGCCTGCCCGGTCGATGCGATCATCGGCGCCTCGAAGCTGATGCACACGGTGCTTGCCGATGACTGCACCGGCTGCGAGCTGTGCGTGCCGGCCTGCCCGGTCGACTGCATCGTGCTGGAGCCGATGCCGCCGACACAGATCGACGCGACGCACGCCGACGCGGCGCGCAGACATTTCCAGCGTCGCGAAGCGCGGCTGGCGCGTTGGCAGGCCGAGCGCGAAGCCGAACTCGCCGCCCGCAAGGCAGCGGTGGATGCCGCCGCTGGCCCGGTCAATCCGGTATTGGCAGCACTGGCCCGCGCCCGGGCAAGGCAGCAGGAACCGAAGCCGTGAAGCGCGCCGACGTGATCGAGCTGTTCCGCCGGCTGCGCGAACTCGATCCGCATCCGACCACCGAACTCCACTACAGCACGCCGTTCGAGCTGCTGGTCGCGGTGGTGCTGTCCGCGCAGGCCACCGATACGGGCGTCAACAAGGCGACCGGAAAACTGTACCCGGTCGCCAACACGCCGCAGTCCCTGCTCGATCTGGGCGAAGAAAACCTCAAGCGCTACATCGGCACGATCGGCCTGTTCAACGCCAAGGCGAAAAACGTGATCGCGCTGTGCCGGCTGCTGCTCGAACGGCACGGCGGCGAGGTGCCGCGCAGCCGCGAGGCGCTGGAAGCGCTGCCCGGCGTGGGCCGCAAGACCGCCAACGTGGTGCTCAATACCGCCTTCGGCGAACCGACCATCGCGGTCGACACGCACATCTTCCGCGTCGCCAACCGCACCGGCCTGGCGCCGGGCAAGGACGTGCGCACGGTCGAGGACAAGCTGGAAAAGGCGATCCCGGCCGAGTTCAAGCAGGACGCCCACCACTGGCTGATCCTGCACGGCCGCTACGTCTGCAAGGCCCGCAAGCCCGACTGCCCGCACTGCGTGATCCGCGACCTGTGTCGCTTCAAGGACAAGACCGGAAACAGCTGATCGAGCGGCATCCGGCCAATAAATCATTTGCACCAAAGCAAAGCATTGTCCATGATGGTGCAATGAGCGAGCGGGTATGGCACGACTGGGCGGGGCAGATGGCGACCGGATTGGCACGGGTCGATGCCGCGCTGTGCCTGCAGTGGATCAACCCGGCGATGGCCCAGTGGCTGGAGCTCGGTCCCCGCAGCGCGGTCGGCTATCCGCTGGGTTTGCTGCTGGGCGATGCGCAAGGCATCACGCAGGCCGAGCGGGTGTTGCGGGAACAACGGTCGGTGCAATGGCGCGCGGTTCCCCTGCTTGCCGTCAGCGGCCGCGCGACGATGGTGGATATCGCGCTGCAGCCGCTCGGCGACGGCCTGCTGCTGGAGGTGCATGCCCTGGCCGAGATCGCGTCGGAGGATTCGCCGCTGTCCGCCACGCTGCGCGGTTTTGCGCATGAGGTGAAGAATCCGCTGGCCGGTTTGCGCGGTGCGGCGCAGCTGCTGCAGCGGCGGGTCGAGAATGAGGATCTGCAGGCACTGGCCGGGCTGATCATCGACGAGGCGGATCGACTTGCCACGCTGGCGAACCGGCTGCTGCATCATGATGGCGCACCCCAGCTCGGTCCGGTGAACATCCACCAGCTGCTGGAACGGCTCACCGACCTGCTGCAGGCCGAACCCGCCCCGCCCCGGATGCGCCACGACTACGACCCCAGCGTACCGGACCTGCACGGCGACGCGGACCGGCTGCAGCAGGTGCTGCTCAACCTGGCGCGCAACGCGCTGCAGGCCGGTGCGCGCACGCTGACCTTGCGCACGCGGGTCGAGCATGCCGTGCGCCTGGGCGAACGGATGTTGCGCACGGCGTTGCGGCTGGACGTGATCGACGACGGCGGCGGCGTGCCGGCGCATCTGCGCGACACCTTGTTCGAGCCGCTGGTGTCCGGCCGCGCCGACGGCACCGGCCTGGGCCTGGCGCTGTCGCGCGAGATCGCGCACGAGCATGGCGGCGAACTGCGTTATGCCTGCCGCACCGGCGAGACGGTGTTCTCGCTGTACCTGCCATTGGAGCGACCCCATGGCTGAGCGGGATATCGCCATGGCTGCCGAAATCTGGATCGTCGACGACGACCGCGGCGTGCGTTTCGTGCTGGCCGAGGCCTTGCGCGATGCCGGCCTGACGGTGCGCGAATTCGGCGATGCGGCCGGCACCCGCGCGGCGCTGGCCGATGCGCGACCGGCGCTGCTGGTCACCGACGTGCGGATGCCGGGCGAGGATGGCCTGGACCTGCTGCGCGAACTGCAGGCGCAGGACATCGGTCCGGTGATCGTGATGAGCGCGTACACCGACGTCGCCACCACCGCGGCGGCGTACCGCGCCGGCGCGGTCGATTACCTGGCCAAGCCGTTCGATCTCGACAAAGCGGTTACCGCGATACAGCGCGCGCTGGCCAGTGTGGCGCTGCCGGCCATGGCGGGTGCGGATGCGGTCGTGCAGAACCACGCCCTGCTCGGCGACAGCGCGCCGATGCGCGAGGTGTTCCGCCTGATCGGGCGGGTCGCCGCCAGCGATCTGAACGTGCTGATCACCGGCGAAACCGGCACCGGCAAGGAACTGGTGGCGCGCGCACTGCACGAGGAAAGCGCGCGGCGCGACAAGCCCTTCGTGGCGCTGAACACCGCGGCGATCCCCAGCGAGCTGCTGGAAAGCGAGCTGTTCGGGCACGAGGCCGGGGCCTTCACCGGCGCCACCCGACGCGCGGCCGGCCGCTTCGAGCAGGCCGAAGGCGGCACGCTGTTCCTGGACGAGATCGGCGACATGCCGCTGGCACTGCAGACGCGGCTGCTGCGCGTGCTGGCCGGCGGCGAGTTCTACCGGGTCGGTGGCCGCGAGCTGATCCGCTGCAACGTGCGCATCGTCGCCGCCACGCACCAGGATCTGGCCGCGCGCGTCGCGGCCGGGCTGTTCCGGGCGGATCTGATGCACCGGCTCGATGTCGTGCGGATCGAGCTGCCGCCCCTGCGCAGGCGCCGCAGCGACATTCCGCTGCTGGCGCAGCATTTTCTCGCGGCCACGGCACAGCAACTGAAACTGCCGCCCAAGCGCTTCTCGCGCGCGGCACTGAAACTGGTCGCGCAGGGCGAGTTCCCCGGCAACGTGCGCGAACTGGAAAACCTGTGCCGCCGGCTGGTGGTGATCGCGCCCGGCGCCGAAATCCTGCCGTCGGATCTGGGCAGCGCCGCGGGTGCGCCAGCCGGCGGCGAATGGACCGATGCCTTGCGCGAATGGGCGGTGGCCGCGCTGCAGCATGGCGAGGAGGACATCCATGCCCGCGCCCGCGAGGCACTGGACCAGACCCTGCTGCAGGCGGCGCTGCAAGCCAACGAGGGCCATCGCCAGCACGCCGCACAGGCACTGGGCGTGGGCCGCAACACGCTGACCCGCAAGCTCGGCGCCTCGCGCACGCGCAAACGCTGACACTGGTCATGCCCTGCCTGCGGCGGCTGTCGCGATGCCCGGCCCGGCCGCAAAAGGAACGCCATGCATCCTGCACGGGGCGCGCACGGCAATGCAGCCGCTCGCCGGCGCACCGCGGCCGATGCGGCCAACACGCGGTCACGCCGGCTTATCGTTGCCCCGGCTATCGTTCTCCATCCGCCGGTCGGCAACTCATCCCCACGGCACAGCGCAAGGACATTCCATGAAGCTCGGCATGATCGGTCTCGGACGCATGGGTGCCAACATGGCACAAAGGCTGCAGCAAGGCGGCCATCAGGTCACCGGCTTCGACCCGGACGCCGATGCGCGCAAGGCACTGCAGGCCAGGGGCGCCACCGCCGCCGATTCGCTGCGGGCACTGGTCGCGGCGCTGCCGGCGCCGCGCGTGCTGTGGATGATGGTGCCGTCCGGCCGGATCACCGACGACACCGTGGACGCCTTGCTGCCGCTGCTGGCAAAAGGCGACACCGTGATCGACGGCGGCAACTCGAACTACAAGGACACTCTGCGCCGCGCCGCACGATATGCGGACAAGGGGCTCGGTTATGTCGACTGCGGCACCAGCGGCGGCGTGTGGGGCCTGGCCGAGGGCTACAGCATGATGATCGGCGGCGACGAGGCGGTGGTCGGCATGCTGACGCCGATCTTCCAGACGCTGGCACCGAGCAGGGACAAGGGCTGGGGCCGGGTCGGCCCGGTCGGTGCCGGCCACTTCACCAAGATGGTCCACAACGGCATCGAGTACGGCCTGATGCAGGCGTATGCCGAGGGCTTCTCGATCCTGCAGCACAAGAAAGAGTTCGATCTGGACCTGCACCAGATCGGCGAGATCTGGCGTTACGGCAGCGTGGTGCGCTCGTGGCTGCTGGAGCTGACCACCGATGCGCTGGGCAGGAATCCGACGATGCAAGGCGTCGCTCCCTACGTGGTCGACTCCGGCGAAGGCCGCTGGACCGTCGACGCCGCGATCGAACTCGGCGTGCCGGCCCCGGTGATCACGCTGGCCCTGATGGAACGCTTCCGCTCGCGCGACACCGACTCGTTCTCCGACAAACTGCTGGCCTCGATGCGCAACGAATTCGGCGGGCATGCGATCAAGAAGGAATAGCCTGGCGCTGCCGGTGCAGCTTCTTGCCAGCTTGTTCGGGTCGATCGCTGCAGGAGCGCACCCTGTGCGCGAATGCTTTTTGGGTGCGTCCGGTGGGGCGCACGTGATTGGATCCGTGCAAAAAGCATTCGCGCACGAGGCGCCCCCTACGGCATGGCGGATTGGCACTTTTCGCGCACAGGGTGCGCTCCTACGGACGGCCGGGTGGACGTGCGGTGCGGCGCACGACGCCGTAGATGCCGATCACCAGCCAGGCCACCTGCATCACGAACGCCGAGGCGTTGAAGGTGCCGAACAGCAGCGACAGCATCACGCCGATCGCGCCGAAGATGTTCATCAGCTGATAGACCAGCCCGTTGCCGTGCAGCTTGTGCGCCTGCAGCAGCAGGAACGCCAGCAGCACCAGCGCCACGCCGAGATAGCCGGCCCAGTCGTACCATGCGATAGTCATCGTGACCTGCTCCTCTGACGCAATGCCTCGAACAACACGATGCCGGTGGCCACGGAGACGTTGAGGCTCTCCATCGTGCCCGGCATCGGGATCTTCACCACGAAATCGCACAGCTCGCGGGTCAGCCGGCGCATGCCCTCGCCCTCGCCGCCCAGCACCAGCGCCACCGGCCCCTTGAAGTCGACGCCGTACAGCGGAGTGTCGGTGTCGCCGGCCAGGCCGGTGATCCACACGCCGGCATCCTTCAGCTCGCGCAGCGTGCGGGCCAGGTTGGTCACCGCGATCAGCGGCACCCGGTCGGCACCGCCGGCCGAGGCACGGCGCACCACCGGGGTCAGGCCCACCGCACGATCCTTCGGCACGATCACCGCGGTGACGTTCGCCGCCGCCGCGCTGCGCAGGCAGGCACCCAGGTTGTGCGGATCGGTGACGCCATCGAGCACCAGTACCAGGGTGTCGCTGCCACCCTGCTCCAGCAGGGCGGCCAGGTCGTTCTCGTGCGCCAGCGGCGGCGCCTCGTAGAGTGCCACCACGCCCTGATGCCGCGCTTCGCCGGCCAGCTTGTCCAGTTGTTCGCGCGGACGGTGCTGCACCGGAATCTTCAGCGCCTTCGCCCGTGCGGCCAGTTCCAGCACGCGTGCGTTGCGCTGGCCGTTCTCCACCAGCAGCTCGCGCACGCGCTCGGCGTCGTTGCTCAACGCACCTTCGACCGGGTTGATCCCGGCGATCCAACTCCCGCTCATGGCTGACCTTTCGGTTTCGGTTTCGCTCCGCGCCGGGGCTTCCTGCCCGCTGCGGCCGTCGCTGCGGCAGGCGCCGATCCGCGCCTGCCGGCAGCGTCCTTGCGCGAGCGGCGGGCGGGCTGTTGTTGCCCGGCGGTCGGTGCGGGCGGCGCAGCCTGCGGCTCCTTGCGGCCGAAGGCGCGGCCGATCGCATTGGCCGCCTTGCCCAACATGCCCTGCGCCTGCACCGGCCTGGCCGCCTGCGGCAACGAATAGCGTTCGCCGCTGGCGGCATAATCGTAGGCCTTGCCGCTGCGCGGCGGCGCCGCGGCCCGCGTGGGCACCAGCCTGAAGTCGATCTTGCGATCCTCCAGGCTGGCGCGCAGCACCTGGACCCGCACATGGTCGCCGAGCCGGAACTGCGTGCCGGTACGCTCGCCCTTGAGCAGTTTGCGCACGGCATCGAAGTGGTAGTAGTCATTGGCCAGCTGGCTGATGTGCACCAGTCCGGACACCTTCGATTCGTCCAGCTCGACGAACAGGCCGAACGAGGTGACGCCGGCGACCACGCCTTCGAACTCGCTGCCGATGTGCTTGGACATCCAGGCGCACTTGAAGCGCTCGTCGACGTCGCGCTCGGCTTCCTCGGCACGGCGCTCGCGCTGCGAGCAATGGATCGCCATGCCGGCCATCTCGCCGGGGCTGTAGCTGTAACCGCCCGGCTTGCCGCCGGCCAGCGCATGACGGATCGCCCGGTGCACCAGCAGATCGGGATAACGCCGGATCGGCGAGGTGAAATGCGCATACGCCTGCAGCGACAGGCCGAAATGGCCGCGGTTGTCCGGCTGGTACGCCGCCATGCTCTGCGAGCGCAGCAGCACCGACTGGATCAGTTCGCGCTCGGGCCGGTCCTGCACCATCCGCATCACCTCGGCGTAATCGGCCGGCGTGACCTCCGCCACCGGCGGCATGCCCAGCTTGAACTCGTGCAGGAACTGCTGCAGGTCCTCGTACTTCTCCGCCGGCGGCGGCTCGTGCGCGCGGAACAGCGCGGGGATCTTCTTCTTCTCCAGGAACAGCGCCGCCTGCACGTTGGCGGCGATCATGCATTCCTCGATCAGCTTGTGCGCGTCGTTGCGCTCGGCGGCGCCCATCGACTCCACGCCGCCGGTCTGGTCGAGACGGAACTTCACCTCCGGCGTTTCGAAATCGATCGCGCCGCGATGCCTGCGCTGCGCCGCCATCAACTTGTACAGCGCATGCAGGTTTTCCAGCTGCGGCAGCACGTCGGCCACTTCGCGGCGCGCATCGGCGTCCTTCGGGCCGATTGCCTGCCATACCCTGTCGTAGGTGAGCCGCGCATGCGAGCGCATCACCGCGTCGTAGAACTTCGCCTTGCTCACCGCGCCGTCGGCGTCGACGATCATGTCGCACACCATGCACAGCCGCTCGACCTTCGGCATCAGCGAGCAGATGCCGTTGGACAGCGTCTCCGGCAGCATCGGCACCACGAAACCGGGAAAGTACGTCGAGGTGCTGCGCTCGTACGCCTCGCGATCCAGCGCGCTGCCGATCGCCACGTAATGCGACACGTCGGCGATCGCCACCAGCAGGCGAAAGCCGCCGCCGCGGCGCGGCTCGGCGTACACCGCATCGTCGAAATCGCGCGCATCGGCGCCGTCGATCGTCACCAGCGGCAGCTGGCGGATATCGACGCGGCCCTCGCGCTCGGCGGCACCCACCCGCGCTTCCACCTGGGCGGCATCGCGCAGCACCTGGGCCGGCCATTCGTGCGGCAGGTCATGGCTGGCGATCGCCATCTCCACCACCAGCGATGGCGCCAGACGCTCGCCCAGCACGGCGCGGATCGTGCCCAGCGGGCCACGATGCCGGGTCGGCGGATCGGTGATCTCGGCCACCACGATCTGCCCGGCGCGCGCGTCCTGCTCCTGCCCCGGCGGGATCAGGATGTCCTGGTTCATGCGGCGGTCGTCCGGCGCCACCACCATCACCCCGTTTTCCACCACCACCCGGCCGACCAGCCGCGACGAACGCCGCTGCAGCACTTCGGCGATCGCGCCCTGGCGGCGCCCGCGACGGTCGATGCCGACCACGCTGGCCAGCACCTTGTCGCCATGCATCACCGTGCGCATCTGCTGCGGCGACAGGTACAGGTCGTCGCCACCCTCGTCGGGGCGCAGGAAACCGTAGCCTTCGGCATTGGCCAGCACCACGCCGGCGATCAGGTCGAGTTTCTGCGTCGGCGCATAGCCGCCGCGCCGGCCCAGCAGCAGCTGGCCGTCGCGCACCATCGCCGCCAAGCGCTTGCGCAGCGCGTCGAGGTCGGTTTCGTCGTGGATCGCCAGCGCCTCGGCAATGCGCGCCTCGGTCAGCAGTTCGCCGCGATCCTCCAGCAGGGCGAGGATCGCCTCGCGGCTGGGAATCGGGCGTTCGTAGCGCAGCGCCTCGCGCTCGGCATGCGGATCGCGTCCGGCGCCTGCGGCTGCCTTGTTGCGCGGTCCGCCGGTGCTGCGGGTCCGCGGCTTGCGGCCGGCGGCTTGCGCCGGGCCTTTGGTCGACGGAACATCGCGGCCCTTGCCCGATCTCGGGGGAGTTTTTCTGGTCACCAAATGTCCTTGCAGTTTTGCGCGGCGCGAAGGATGACACGACGCGCGTGATTGGGGTGAAAAGAGTTGACAAGCCCGCGGCAGGTGCCTACATTACGCGGCTCACGCTGCTTGCAGAGCGGTGTGACACCTGCCCAGGTGGCGGAATTGGTAGACGCACTAGCTTCAGGTGCTAGCGAGGGCAACTTCGTGGAGGTTCGAGTCCTCTTCTGGGCACCAATTGTAGACGAAGGCCGCCTTGATGGCGGCCTTCGTTTTTTCCCGGTGCCGGAAAACTTCCCTCCCCGGCAGGAGCCCGCTCGCGGGCGATGCTCCTGCTGTCGGGATTCAGAATTCAAAAAGCATCGCCCGCCAGCGGGCTTCTACGGGGCTGGCCGGACAACAACCGGCGGGCCCTTCAGCTCGATCATGTTGCCCTGCGGGTCGTACAGGTAGATCGACGGGCCTTCGCCTTGCGCGCCGTAGCGCAAACCCGACTCGCCGATGCGCACACCGTGCGCCTTCAGATGCGCCAGGATCGCGGCCTCGTCATAATCCTCCACGCGCAGGCACAGGTGGTCCATGTTGTGGCCCTCGCGGCCCGGCGCCATACCGCCATGGCGACCGAGCCTGCCGTCGATGCCGACCAGATCGATCAGCGACCTGCCGGCACGCAGTTGCACCAGCCCGATCTCGTCCTGCCGGCGCTCTTCACGGCAACCCAGCACCTCGACATAGAAACGCCGCATCGCCTCGATGTCGATGGCGCGCAGCACCACGTGGTCGATTTCACCGATGCGGATCATCGATACGCTCGCAATTTCGGAAACGGTACGTGCAAGCATAGCGCCGACGGCTTTGGTGCAGGAGCGCACCCTGTGCGCGAAAGCTCTTGCCAAGGCGTCGACGAAGAGCTCTCGCGCACTGGGTGCGCTCCTGCACGCAATTCGCAATTCCATGAGGCCGTATCCATGCAAGCCGCAACACGGCTTCACGCATCTGTATAATCGTCGCGGTAAACGCATGGTGGGAGAAGCGGGCGGCCCGGAAACCGGGCTGGCACCGCTGCCGAAGACGCAACGCCCGTAATCGCTCAGGCCCCCATACCACCGCGCGCAAACACTCTGGAGAGACCGGTTGAATCCGGCGCCGAAGGGGCACGAAGCGTGGACATCCCGCGCCTCCAAACTCTCAGGCAAAAGGACAGAGGGGCGCCCTGCGTGCGGCACGGCACGTTATCTGCGGATGCCCCTGTCATGAGCCACAAAGCCACCCCTTCCCTGCGCGAACTCGAGCACCACGACGCCTTCATCGAACGCCACATCGGCCCCAACGACGCCGAGATCGCGCAGATGCTGCGCGTGATCGGCCACGACTCGCTGGACGCGATGACCGACGCAATCGTGCCGGCCTCGATCAAGTCGCCCGCGCCGCTGGCCTTGCCGCCGGCGGTCACCGAGGTCGAGGCGCTGGCCCGCATCCGCGCCATCGCGGAGCGCAACAAGGTCTTCCGCAGTTTCATCGGTCAGGGCTACTACGGCACCCACACGCCGAACGTGATCCTGCGCAACCTGCTGGAGAACCCCGCCTGGTACACCGCCTACACGCCGTACCAGGCGGAGATCTCGCAGGGCCGCATGGAAGCGCTGATCAACTTCCAGACGATGTGCGCCGACCTCACCGGCATGGAGATCGCCAACGCCTCGCTGCTCGACGAGGCCACCGCGGCCGCCGAGGCGATGACGCTGGCCAAGCGCTCGGCCAAGGCCAAGGGCAATGCCATCGTGGTGTCCGGCGACACGCACCCGCAGACCCTCGAGGTGATGCGCACCCGCGCCGAACCGCTGGGCCTGACCATCACCCAGGCCAACTCCGCCGAGGAGTGGGACGCTGCGATCGCCGCCGACGACTACTTCGCGGCGCTGATCCAGTATCCCGCCAGCAGCGGCTGGCTGATGGACTGGAACGACGATGTCGCGAAGATCCATGCCAAGGGCGCGCTGGCCATCTTCGCCACCGACCTGCTGGCGCTGACCCTGCTGAAGACGCCGGGCGAGATGGGCGCCGACATCGTGATCGGCAACTCGCAGCGCTTCGGCGTGCCGTTCGGCTTCGGCGGCCCGCATGCCGCCTTCATGGCTTGCCGCGATGCCTACAAGCGCTCGATGCCGGGCCGCCTGATCGGCGTGTCCATCGACGCCGAAGGCAACAAGGCCTACCGCCTCACGCTGCAGACGCGCGAGCAGCACATCCGCCGCGAGAAGGCCACCAGCAACATCTGCACCGCGCAGGTGCTGCTCGCCGTGATGTCCTCGATGTACGCCGTCTACCACGGTCCGGAAGGCCTCACCCGCATCGCCTCGCGCGTGGCGCGCCTCGCCGCGATCCTCAAGGCCGGCCTGCAGCAGCTGGGCTTCACCGAGTTCCACCACGCCACCGCGTTCGACACCATCAGCCTGAAGACCGGCGAGCGCACCGACGCCATCGCGGCGCGCGCCGTCGCCATGGGCGCCAACCTGCGCAAGGCGTGGGGCGAGTACCTGTGCATCTCGCTGGACGAGACCACCACGCGCGCCGACATCGAACTGCTGTGGCGCATCTTCGGCGGCGACGACGCCACCCTGCCCAGCATCGACGCGCTGGACGCCAGCGCGCCGTCGCTGATCCCCGAGGCGCTGCGGCGCACGTCCCGGTTCCTCACCCATCCGGTGTTCAACACCCACCACAGCGAGCACGAACTGCTGCGCTACATGCGTGCGCTGGCCGACAAGGATCTGGCGATGGATCGCACGATGATCCCGCTGGGCAGCTGCACCATGAAGCTCAACGCCACCGCCGAGATGATACCGGTGACCTGGCCGGAGTTCGCCAACATCCATCCGCTGGCGCCGGCCGCACAGACGCAGGGCTACCGGGAGCTGATCGACGGCCTCGAGGCGATGCTGGCCGAATGCACCGGTTACGACGCGGTGAGCCTGCAGCCGAACGCCGGCGCGCAAGGCGAGTTCGCCGGCCTGCTGGCGATCCGCGCCTACCACCGCTCGCGCGGCGAAGGCCATCGCGACATCTGCCTGATCCCCGAATCCGCCCACGGCACCAACCCGGCCTC
>JAGWNA010000060.1 GCA_028871555.1 Lysobacteraceae bacterium | reverse complement strand
ACCCTGTGCGCGAATGCTTTTCGTCGGCGATCGAACAAAGGCATTCGCGCACAGGGTGCGCTCCTGCACATCGGGGTGGCTCGGGGGACCAGGCTCAATCGCGGAAGTTGTCGAACTGCAGCGGCAGTTCCGCGTCGGCCTGGCGCAGCACGGCCATCGCCTGCTGCAGGTCGTCGCGCTTCTTGCCGCTGACACGCAGCTTGTCGCCGTTGATCTGTGCCTCGACCTTGAGTCTGGCCGCCTTCAGTGCGGCCACCAGCTTCTTGGCGACCGCCTGCTCGATGCCCTGTTTCACGGTGATCTTCTGCCGCGAGCCGCCCAGGTTGGTCTCCGGATCGGCCGTTTCCAGCGCGCGGATGTCGATCCTGCGCGCCGCCAGGCGCCCGCGCAGGATGTCCAGCATCTGCTGCAGCTGGAATTCGCTGGGCGCGCTTTGCGTGATCACGAAATCCTCCAGCGTGTATTTCGCGTCCTGGCCCTTGAAGTCGAAACGATTGGCCAGCTCGCGGTTGGCCTGGTCGACCGCGTTGGTCAGCTCGTGCTTGTCGACTTCGGAGATCACGTCAAAGGAGGGCATGGCGATGGCTCGTGCGGGATGGCGGATCAGTGTAAGCGATGGCTGAGGGATAATGCCTCGTGTCCTTCCCCGCCATTCCGGCTTGCGCCGGAATGGCGGGCAAAAACAGATGACGGCAAAAGCGCAGCGGTGTTGGCATGGTGAAATCTTGAGAACGGACGTATTGATCATCGGCGCCGGTGCGGCCGGACTGATGTGCGCGATCGCCGCCGGCCGGCGCGGACGGAAGGTGCTGCTGGTCGATCACGCCAACAAGGTCGGCAAGAAGATCCTGATGTCCGGCGGCGGCCGCTGCAATTTCACCAATACCGGCACGACCCCGTCGAGCTACCTGTCGGCCAATCCGCACTTCGCCAAGTCCGCGCTGGCGCGCTGCACGCCGTGGGACTTCATCGCGCTGGTGGAAAAGCACCGCATCGCCTGGCACGAGAAGGAGCTCGGCCAGCTGTTCTGCGATGGCAGCTCCAAACAGATCGTGCGCATGCTGCTGGACGAATGCGCCGATGCCGGCGTCACGGTGCAGGCGAACTGCGGCGTGCAGCGCGTGTGCAAGACGCCGGACGGTTTCGGCATCGTCACCGCGTGCGGCGAAGTGCATGCCCAATCGCTGGTGGTGGCGACCGGCGGCCTGTCGATCCCGAGCATGGGCGCCACCGGCTTCGGTTATGAGCTGGCGCGCCAGTTCGGCCACAACGTGCTGCCGACCCGCGCCGGGCTGGTGCCGCTCACGCTCAGCGGCAAACACCAGGAGCATTACCGGGATCTGGCCGGCGTGGCGCTGCCGGTGGTGGAGGCGCGTGTCGGCAGGCAGGGTTTTCGCGCCGGGTTGCTGTTCACCCATCGCGGCCTCAGCGGACCGGCCATCCTGCAGATTTCCTCCTACTGGCAACCCGGCGACGAGCTTCGCATCGACCTGCTGCCCGACCGGGACGCGGGCGACTGGCTGATCGGGCAGCGCCATGCCAGAGCGCTGGCCGGACTGAAGACCGTGCTCGGCGATGCCTTGCCGAAACGGCTGGCGCAGCGCCTGTGCGAGCAATGGTTCGATAACCGCCCGATGCGCCAGTACCGCGAAGCCGAGCTGGCGCAGATCGGTGGCCAGCTCAACGCGTGGCCGATCATCGCCAGCGGCACCGAAGGCTACCGCACCGCCGAGGTTACCCTTGGCGGCGTCGATACCGACGGGCTGTCCTCCACCACGATGCAGTCCAGGCAGGTGCCCGGGCTTTATTTCATCGGCGAAGTGGTCGACGTCACCGGCTGGCTGGGCGGCTACAACTTCCAGTGGGCCTGGGCGTCCGGGCAGGCGGCGGGGGAGGTGGCGTAGCCTGTGTGTCGGGCGATCCCCACTGTCGGTCGCCAGCGTTGAAGTGGTCGTGGCCGGAGGCACATGGCGCCGCGCCACCGGTGGCTCCAGCCATGATCCTGTGCACGCATCGAGCTGATCCGGATCCGCGTCACACGAGTGGCCTATCGGTTGATGGCGATGTTGCTCGGGTTGAAAGACCGCGCTTCCGGCAGGCCGACAAGGAGCTGCAGCACTCTTTGGATCGATCAACGGCACATGCGGTGTCCTCACGGCATTGCCGGATTGCTGCCAACGATTGGCGCAGTTCGGACAAGGATTTGATTTGCTCGTCCAGTTCCGAGATTCGGCGGTCGATGAAGGTTTCGACTTCCACACACGGGCTGCGCCCGTTGCGGGCGAGCCTCAACACGGCTTTCATCTGCTGGAGCGTCAGACCCATGTCCTTGGAACGTTTCACGAATCCTACGTATGCGGCCGCTCCGGCCGGGAATTTCCGGTAGCCCGAATGGGAACGGAAGGCCTTCGGTAAAAGACCGAGCGTTTCCCAGTAGCGAAGTGCCTTGGAAGAAACGCGTGTTTTCTTCGCCAGGGCGGTGATCGTCAGAAACTCGTCCATTGCCGTTCTCCGGTCATGGGGGCATACAGCGGGATCAGCCGGCCCTTGATTATTGTGGACCCGGGCCGGTTCCGCCAGTTCGACGGCCGGGTCTTGTCCCGATGCTCCGAACTTAAGCGCGCCAACATGTCCCCTCAGCGTCATCCCAGCGAAAGCTGGGATCCAGTGACTTGGCTCTTTGTCGACACGTGTCCTGTATAGCGCCAGCGAGCCGAGGACACTGGATCCCAGCTTTCGCTGGGATGACGGCGTGGAGCAGTGGATGGCGCGCTTAAGTTCGGAGCGATTGGGTCTTGCCCTGCGCGCTCCCGAGGCAGCCCTTGAACCTTGTCCCGGGAGGAAGCTTTAAGGTCATCCGCAACCCGCATGAAAGCAGGAAAAACCATGAGCGGCTCCGCGTTGAAGGCTCCGATCGGCAAGTGGCAGGCAGGCGACGTCCTCGCCAGGATAACCAGCCTCACGCCCACCCGTTACATGCTGCTGGAGGGCGGACGCGATGAGCCCATCTACGTCTACTGTGCCCTCGATACCTTCGTATACGCCTGGGTCACAGGCGGGTCCTGCCGTGTAGTCGCGGAACCTCCAGTGGGCGGGGCGGTTCGGTTCACGCTCACGCCGTCGGGTCCTGAGCCTGTCGCGGCGTGGATGTCGAACGTGCCTTCGGATCACGTCGCGCAACTGCCGGCCGTCGGGAGGATGCCGTCCCGCTGCTGCCCGTATACCCACTTTTTCATCTCGAAAGATGCATATGCAGCCTGGAACGATGCGTTGCCCGAGGGGATCAGGCCGCATATCCAATGCCTGTCGGTGCACGAGGCGTGGCTGGAAGCACAGCGTGCGCTCATGGCTTGTGCGGCGGCACGTTCATGCCAGTGCCGGTGAACAGCGTTCCATGTCGAATATGGAGGAACAGAGAATGAAAGTCTTCGTTTTCGCGCTACGGTCCGTATTCCGCTCGACCGGCTACCGTGTTGTCGGGGTCGCCAGCTTCCTGGTGTTTTTTGCGGTCAACATGGTGGCGCTCTCGACGCCTGTGGCCGACGAAGCGTTTGCGACGGGTCTGCTGCGCTACCTGGATGCCACGGTGATCCTGAGATCCGCCCTGATGGCGGGGTTGCTCGGGATACTGACGCCATTCACCATCCACCTCCTGCGGCAACGTGCCAAAGCGCACCTGGCGGCTTCGTCAGCGGGGCTCCTTTGCTCGGGTGTGTTTTGCCTGCTTGGTCCGCTGTGCTGCGGCGCCATATCCCTGATTCTGGGGTGGCTGGCTGGCCTGCTGCCGGCGACCGCCGGCTATGCATCCCATGTCTACGCGTTTCTGGGGGAACATCAGAGCCTGTTCTTCTACGTTTCGGTTGCCCTGCTTGGCTACGCCCTGTACACGAACAGTCGGCAAGTCACCACCATGGCAAGCCGGGATGCATGAGTTCCGGGGTGCATGAGCCCGTTTCGCGCTGCATCGGCAGACCCGACTGGCCGGGCTTCAGCCGGCCATCGCGTGATCCGTGGCGATCCGGGTGCTTCCTTGACGTTGCGGCGGCAGGCCCGCACCATCGGGTACCGGATCGCAACCACGGAGACCCCGCACATGCTGATCCACGGCCGGTGCCATTGCGGCAACATCGCTTTCGATCTCGGCTGGGAGCCTGATCCGACGGAGATTCCGGCGCGCGCCTGCACCTGCTCGTTCTGCGTCAGGCACGGCGGCGTATGGACGTCCAATCCGCATGCCGCCCTGAAAATCAGCGTCAAGGAGCCAGCGCTGGTATCGCGGTATGTCTTCGGCACCCGCACCGCCGGGTTTCACGTCTGCGCCCGCTGCGGCGCGGTACCCGTCGTCACCAGCCTGATCGACGGCCGGCTGTACGCGGTGGTCAACGTCAATGCGTTCGAGGGTGTCGATCCGGCGCTGCTTCGGCACGCATCGGCAAGCATGGATGGCGAGGGGGAAGCGGCGCGTCTGGCACGGCGAGTGCGCAACTGGATTGGTGATGTCCGGTACATCGAAACGCCATGCTGAGCATGGTCTCGGGGCACGGCCCGGGCTGCTGTCCGGACCGTATCGGGGCTGGAGCGCACCCATGCGTGCGCGACGGGCGGGAGCCGTTTTGCGCGTCCTGAACGCAAGGTGCTCCACTGCATGTTGGACAATGACGGGGAAGCTCCCATGAAAATCGGTTTTATCGGCCTCGGAGCGATGGGTCGCGCGATGGCCGGCAACCTGGTCGCGGCCGGGCACGCGGTGACGGTGTGGAATCGTTCCGCGGCGGCCTGCGAACAGCTGGCCTCGCTGGGCGCCGGGGTGGCGTCGACGCCGGATCAGGCCGCACAGGGCGAGGTGCTGTGCAGCATGCTGGCGAACGACCGGGCGGTGTGCGAGGTGTTCCTCGACAGCGGCCTGCTGGATGCGATGCAGCGCGGTACGGTGCATGTGAATCACGCCACGATCTCGGTGGCGCTGGCGCGGGAGCTGGCGGCCGAGCATGCCAGGCGCGGGCTCGGCTACGTTTCCGCACCGGTATTCGGCCGTCCGGACATGGCGGCCGCGGCGAAGTTGAACATCCTGGCGGCCGGTGCACCGGCGGCGATCGAGACGGTGCGGCCGTTGCTGCAGGCGATGGGCAGCGGGGTGTGGCCGCTGGGCGAGGCGCCGGAGCGCGCCAGCGTGGCGAAGATCGCCGGCAACTTCATGCTGGCCAGTGCGATCGAGAGCATGGCCGAGGCTACCGCGCTGACCCGCGCCCACGGCGTGAGCGCGGCGGATTTCCTCGAGGTGATGACCAGCACCTTGTTCGCGTCGCCCGCCTACCGGGGCTACGGCAAGCTGATTGCCGAGCAGCGCTTCAAGCCGGCCGGCTTCTCGCTGCCGCTGGGCCTGAAGGATGTCGAACTGGCGCTGGCCGCCGGCAGCGCGACGCAGGTGCCCCTGCCGTTTGCCGGCGTGCTGCGCGACAGCCTGCTGGAAGCGCTGGCCGGTGGCGATGCGGAGCTGGACTGGTCGGCGCTGGCACTGGTGGCGGCGCGCCGGGCGCATCTGGACGAGCGCGAATCCGCCGAGGATTCCCGCCAACCGTAGGAGCGCACCCTGTGCGCGAATGCTCTTCGATCGACAAAAAGCCATCGCGCACAGGGTGCGCTCCTACGGGGATCTGGTGATGGCCTTCAGGGCATCCAGTCCAGCGTGCCGTCGATCACGGTGTGGCTGCGGCCGCCGGTCCAGACCGCGTCGCTGTCGATCCGCACCACCAGCCGGGCGTCGTGGCCGATCTCGCGGCCCTGGCTGACGTGGTAGCCGCGAGCCAGCGGGCCATCCGGTTCGGCGTGGGCGATATAGGCGGCGATCAGACCGTTGGCGGCGCCGGAGGCCGGATCCTCGACGATGCCCACGCCGGCCGGAAATGCGCGAACCACCAGTTGGTACTGTGCATGTGCGGCGCGTGCGAACACGCACAGCCCGGTGCTGTCGCTGGCCCCGGCCAGCGCGCTGATCGCCGCGTGATCGGGTTGCCAGGCACGCAGGCTGGCCTCGTCGGCGATCTCGGCCAGCCACCAGCGGCGACCACCGTCGACCAGCGCGGGCGGCAGCGCGCCAAGCTCGGTGCCGGCCAGCGTGGCCGCCAGCAGCGGATGCGCGCCGCGGCCGGTGGCCAGCACCCGCTCGCCGGGCGATTGCAGCATGAGCTCGCGCATGGTGCCGTGGCCGGTGATGCGGATCGGCAGCACGCCGGCGCCGCATTGCTGCCACAGCAAGCCGTCACGCGGTTCGGCCAGGCCGCATTCGAGTGCCGCATGCGCGCTGCCGATGCTGGGGTGGCCGGCGAACGGGATCTCCTTGTGCGGGGTGAAGATGCGCACGCGATAGCTGGCGGCCGCCTCCGTCGGCGGCAGCACGAAGGTGGTCTCGACCAGTGCGGTCCAGCGTGCGAAGCGCTGCATCTGGACGGCACTCCAGTCGTCCGCGCCGATCACCACACCGAGGTGGTTGCCACCGCCCAAGGTGGCTGCAAAGACGTCCAGATGCAGATAGCGCAGCAAGCTCATGAATATCCATCGGGGCAGCAACAGGCCGCGCACAATTGCGCATGATAGCCCGCGCCGCTGGCCCGGTCAGTGTCCGGCGCGGCCGGTGTCCGCCGGTGGAAGGTTTGCGCCTCGACCACCAAAGCCCGACAGGCTGCCAGGTCGACAAGACGGAGCTGGCGCGCCAAGATGCCGGACTTTGCACAGCCGTCACGGAACTGCCCATGCCGATCACCCTGGTCATCATCGCCATCACCTGCGTCGTTTCATTCATGGCGTTCAACAACGGCAAGCTGATGAACGATCTGATCCTGTGGCCGCCGGCGATCACCCGCCACCGCGAGTATCACCGGCTGGTGACCTACGGGGTGGTGCATGCCGATTTCGGCCACCTTCTGTTCAACATGTTCACGCTGTTCTTCTTCGGCCGGGCGGTGGAGGGATTCTTCACCGACCGGCTTGGCACGTTCGGCTTCGTGCTGTTCTACATCGGCGGCCTGGTGGTCTCGATCCTGCCGACCTACCTGAAGAACCGCGATAACCCGCATTACCGCAGCCTCGGCGCCTCCGGTGCGGTTTCGGCGGTGCTGTTCACCTATGTGCTGTTTTCGCCGTGGTCCCGGATCATCGTGCTGGTGGTGCCGATGCCGGCCATCGTCTACGCGGTGCTGTACACCGCCTACTCGATCTACATGGACCGGCGCGGGCACGACAACGTGAACCACAGCGCGCATCTGTGGGGGGCGGCATATGGCGTGCTGTTCACCGTTCTGGTGGAGCCCCGGGTGCTGCCGTACTTCCTCGGCGCATTGTCGCATCCGGGGTAGTGCGGATGGCGACCGCCGCGGTTCTTGCACCGATCCGGACCCGTCGGTGACCAGGCCATGCTGCGGTCGCAGATGCCCCGCGCGGCCCATGCGCGCATACTGACCGCGATTTCGTCGACTACTGCAGGAGAACGGGCGCATGGTCATGATCCGCAAGTCGGCCGCGAAGAAGAAGTCCGCGGCAAAGAAGGCACCTGCCGGCAAGACATCAGTGCGCAGCACGGCCAGGGAAGCGGCAGCTGACGGGGCGGCAACGAAGAGGGTCGCAAAGGTCGCAGTGGGGAAAGCCCCTGCGAAGAAAGCCGCAGCGAAGAAAACCCCTGCGAAGAAAGCCGCAGCGAAGAAAACCCCGCCGACAAAACCTGTCGCCCGCAAGGTCGTCGTGAAGAAAGCTGCCGCCAAGCCGGCCAGCAGCAAAAAGCCGATACGGAAACCCACCGGCCCGGTTGTCGCCAAACCCGCACGCAAGCCCGCCTCCGATCAGGCGGTGAACGCGCCGATCCGGCACTTCAGCCCGGAAGAAGCGGTAGCGCATATCCAGGCCCTGCTTGCAGCCAGGCGTTAGCGCATGCGGCAAGGGCTGATTCCCCGCCTGCTGGCTGACGGGTAAACGTCGACCGGACAGGGGCCGCAAACTCAGTGCGCATTCAAGTCTGCTGGTCTAGCTTGGCATTGGCCATTGCCGCCGGAGACGGATCATGAAATACCTGAAGCTAGCCCTGGTCGCTGCTGTCGCTGCCGCGGCGTTGTCGGGCTGTTACTACGATCCTGACTACAGCTACGTGCGCGGGACTCCGGGCTACAACGGCAGCGCCTACTATGGCCGGTCGGCCGCGACGTATGACGATGGCTACTACGGCTATTACGGCGCCCCGGGTTATTACGGCGGCGGCTATTACGGTTGTTGCTATGCGCCGGGCGTGAGCGTGGGCGTCAGCAGCGTATGGTACGGGGGCGCGCGGTATCGGGATGACGGACGCCGCTACCACCGCGACGATGACCATTTCCGTCGCGGCCATGACAACGCACGTGATGGCGACCATCGCGACCGTGGCCATCGCAGGCATGACGACGATCACGACCGCCGCTAGCGGCCAGTCCTGGCGTGGCCGGACAGGCTGTCCCCGGCGCTGCTGACGTTTCAGGCACAATCGACGGATGTTCCGATCCCTTTTCGTGCCGCGGCGCACCCCTATTCCAAGGCTCATCGGCTTCGCGGCGGTGGGCCTTGTGCTTTGTGCCTGCAGCAGCCTGCGCTACTACGCGCAGGCGGCCCGCGGGCAGGGTGCGCTGATCATGCGCCGACGCGCGGTGAGCGCGGTCGTGCGCGACCCGGCCACGGACCCGGAACTCGCCGCCCGGCTCTTGCTGGCGCAGCAGGCACGGCGGTTCGCCACGCAACACCTCGGCCTGCCGGACAACCGCAGCTACACCGGCTACGTCGATCTGCACCGGCCCTACGTGGTGTGGAACGTGTTCGCGGCGCCGCGCTATTCGGTGGAGGCGATCCCGCAGTGTTTTCCGATCGCCGGTTGCGTCGCCTATCGCGGCTATTTTCATGAGGCCGCTGCGCAAGCCGATGCCGCACGCCTGCGGGCACACGGCGATGACGTCTGGGTCGGCGGCGTGCCGGCGTATTCCACCCTCGGCTGGTTTGCCGACCCGATCCTCTCGAGCATGCTGCGCTGGGACGACGACGAGCTGGCCGGCACGATCTTCCACGAACTGGCGCACCAGCTGATCTACGTGAAAGGCGACACCGCGTTCAACGAATCCTTCGCCACTTTCGTGCAGGCCGAAGGCTTGCGCGAATGGCGGCAGTCGCGCGGACTGCCCGCGCAGGACGATCGGGCGCAGGCGATGGAACGCGGCTTCACCCGGCTCGTACTGGGGCTGCGCGCGCGCCTGAAGACGCTGTATGCCAGCGGCGCGGACGAGTCGGCCATGGCCGCCGGCAAGCGGCGCGAGATCGAGGCGTTCCGCGTGCGCTACCGGCAATGGCAGCAACGCGAGTGGCCGGACGATCATCGCTACGACAGCTGGGTGGCGAAGCCGATCAACAATGCGCGGCTGCTGCCGTTCGGTCTCTACGACCGGTGGGCTCCCGCATTCGGTACGTTGTTCCAGCGCGCCGGGCGCAACTGGCAGGCGTTCTACGCCAGCGTGCGTGACCTGGCGCGGAAGTCGAAGGCGCCGCGCAGCCGGGCATTGCAGGCGCTGCTGCATGACGCCCGCTGAAGGCCTGCCACGGGAAATTTCGGCGCAAGGCCGGCCGATTGCGGGGCCTTACACTTCCTCGAAGCGGTTGGCGTCGCGGTTCTTGCGCACCCTGGACGGGTCCCACACGCGGCCGTTCATGGCGATGTAGACGCCATCGGGCAGGGTCTGCACCGCGGCCACGGCGCAGCCGATGTTGAACACCGCATCGGAGCCCTGGAAGCGCGCCGGGTTCAGTGCGCCGGTGAGCACGATCACCTTGCCCTTGATGCTCGCCAGCTCGCGGGCGGTCTCGACCATGGTGTCGGTGCCGTGGGTGACCAGCACGTGGCGATGCGGCTGCGCCTCGATCGTCGAGCGCACCAGCGCGCGGTCCTCGGCGCTCATGTGCAGGCTGTCCTTGCGCAGGATCGGGATCACGTTGAACCGGAACGCCACGCCGAGCTGGCCGAGGATCTCGCCGATCTGCGGCGCGCCGATCTTGTAATCCGACTTGTCGTCGAAGTAGATCTTGTCGATCGTGCCGCCGGTGGTGACGATGGTCAGATGCTGCATGCGGGTGGGCCATGGAGGGAATCCCGGCATTTTACCCGCGCCGACACCCACGTGCCCGCAAGCGGGCTCCGGACGGGTTGCCCGAGGCCGGGGTAGGAGCGCACCCTGTGCGCGATGCTCTTGTGGGGTGCCGGCGAAGAGCATTCGCCCACAGGGTGGGCTCCTACAGATGGGTTGCCCGAGGCCGGTAGGAGCGCACCCTGTGCGCGATGCTCTTGTCGGGGTGCCGGCGGAGAGCATTCGCCCACAGGGTGGGCTCCTACGGGACGGGTTGCCCGAGGCCGGTAGGAGCGCACCCTGTGCGCGATGCTCTTGTGGGGTGCCAGCGGAGAGCATTCGCCCACAGGGTGGGCTCCTACGGGACGGGTTGCCCGAGGCCGGTAGGAGCGCACCCTGTGCGCGATGCTCTTGTCCGGGGTGCCGGCGGAGAGCATTCGCCCACAGGGTGGGCTCCTACAGACGCCAGGAGCCGGTTACCCCAGCAGCAGGGCGGTGTCGTCGAGGCCCGGCGACACCAGCCGATCCAGGCCGTGGCCGACGAAGCGGCGCAGTGCCGCCGCCGGGCGCGGGTCGCCTTGCCGGCTCGACCAGGTCGCCTGCCGTGCCAGCAGGGCGGCTGCCGCACAGCGGGCCAGGGTGAGGGCGAAGCCGCGCGCGCCCGCCTCGAGCGATTCGCGTGCTCCCTTGTGCTGGTCGAGGTAGGCCGCTGCCGCATCGAGGGTGGCATGGATCGCATGCGTTGCCGACGCATCGCCGGTACCGGCCGACCAGGCATCGATGGTCGTGCGCAATGCGGCAAGACTGCCATTGGCCAGCGCGCGCAGGCCGTCCAGCGACAGGACATTGGTGGTGCCTTCCCATAGCGCGTACACCTGCGCGTCGCGCAACAGCTGCGGCAGGCCGGTGTCCTCGATGTAGCCGGCGCCGCCGAAACACTCCAGCGCCTCGGAGCACAGCTTCACCGCCAGTTTGCCGGTCCACAGCTTGGCCAGCGGGGTGAGCAGGCGCAGCAGGGCCGCCTCGTGCGGCTGCGCGCTGCCGTTCTCGACCCGGCCGAGCAGGTGCGCCACTTCGAACGTCAGCGCGAACGCGCCCTCGAACTCCACCTGCATGTCGGCCAGTGTCCTTGCGTGCAGCGGTTGCTCGATCAGCAGGCGGCCGAAGGCCTGCCGGCGCGCAGCGTAATCGCGTGCCAGGCTGATCGCGCGCGCCATGCTGGCCACCGCGCAGACCGCGTTCCAGGTGCGCGTGATATTGAGCATCGGCGCCACCTGGCGCACGCCATGGGCAAGTTCGCCCAGCGGCCAGGCGGGCAGGCCGTCGAGGTGGATTTCGGCCGTGGGCAGCTCCTGCGTGCCGAGCTTGTCCTTCAGGCGATCGATCCGCAGCTCGGGTTTGCGCCGCTCGCCGTCCATTGTCTCGACATAGAACAGCGCCAGCGCGCCGGGTCCGGGCGCCGCGCCTTCGGGCCGGGCCAGCGCCAGCGCCGCTTCGCCGACCACCGCCGAGCTGAACCACTTGCGGCCGTGCAGCCGCCATTGGCCGTCGGCATCCCGGCGCGCGACGGTCTCGCTCTGGCCGACATCGGAGCCACCGGTGGTCTCGGTCATCCATTGCCCGCTGAGCCACAGCGTGGCCGCATCGCGGCTGAGGAAATGCGGCAGTGCGCGCTCGATCAGCGCCGCATTGCCGGAAGCCTTCAGCGCGGTGGCGGCGCCATCGGTCATCGCCAGCGGGCAGGTATAGAACTCGCTGGCCAGGTGATACAGGTAGACGCGGGCGAATTGCTCCAGACGTGCCTCGGGATGGGCCTCGTGGCCGGCAGCGAGTACCGCGTGCCGGGTGGCCAGCTGCGGTCCTTCCAGCCAGGTGGTGGTGAGTTCGATGCGGTCGACCCGCCGGCCCCAGGCATCCCACCGGGTCAGTATCGGTTTGCGGCGGGTGGTGCGCGCAGCGCGCAGCCAGGCCATTTGCGCGTAATCGCCCAGGGCATCGAGATCGGCGTCAAGTGCCGCGCGGCGCTCCGCCGGCAGGGCGCGGTCGAGCAAGGCATGCAGCAGCCGGTCGCTGTGCCAGGGGTGGGCGAGTTGCGGTGCGTCTTGCAGGAATTCCATGGGCATTCTCCCGGTAACCGTCTGGTGTCCGTCCTATTGTGGCCGTTTCGCGCACGCGCTGCGCCCACCGCAGGTTCCCCTGCAGGAACGCACCGCATGCGCGATGCCCTTGTCGGGGTGCCGGCGGAGAGCATTCGCCCACAGGGTGGGCTCCTACGGGACGGGTTGCGCGAGGCCGGTAGGAGCGCACCCTGTGCGCGATGCTCTTGTCGGGGTGCCGGCGAAGAGCATTCGCCCACAGGGTGGGCTCCTACGGCTTGCGTTTTACGCCGGCGCCCAGCGTGCCGATCAGCAGCAGGGTCAGGATGATCTCGGCCAGTGCCAGCCAGCGTGCGCCGGCCGAACTCCAGCCTTCGGCAATGCCGTGGCAGAAGTAGAACAGGCTGAGAATGCCGACCCACAGCAGGGCCCGGCGTGCATCGCCGATGGCCGACAGCGGCAGCAACAGCGGAATCACGGTGATTGCCAGCACCAACCAGACCGGCACGATTTGCGGCGGCAGCAGCCACAGGTGCCAGACCACTTGCAGCACGATCAAGGCGGCCCACGTCAGCAGGCCCAGCCGTTGTTCCGGTGCCGTCGGCAGCACGATGCGCGAACTCATGCGCCGGCAGCCAGCTTGCGGGTGATTTCGGCCAGTCGGCGGCCCAGTGCGCGGGCCAGTTCGCGCTCGTGCCCGCTGATCGGGTTTTCACCCTGGGTGCCGGCCAGGTGGCTGGCGCCGTACGGTGTGCCGCCGGTGTGCGTGGCGCTCAGCGCAGGCTCGGTATAGGGCAGGCCGAGCAGCAGCATGCCGTGATGGAGCAGGGGCAGTGCCATCGTCAGCAAGGTGGATTCCTGGCCGCCGTGCATGGTGCCGGTGGAAGTGAACAGCGCCGCCGGCTTGCCGACCAGGGCGCCGCTGGCCCATTCGGCGCCGGTGGCGTCCAGGAAATGTTTCAGCGGCGCCGCCATGTTGCCGAAGCGGGTGGGGCTGCCCATGGCGAGCGCGGCGCAGTCGAGCAGATCCTGTTTGCGCACGTACGGTGCGCCATCCTCGGGCTCCGGCGGCTGTGCGGTTTCGGTCACCGGCGCCACCGGCGGCACCTGGCGCAGGCGCGCGCGCATGCCGGGCACCTCCTCGATGCCGCGGGCGATCAGCCGCGCCAGCTGGGCGGTATGGCCGCTGCGGCTGTAGTACAAGACCAGAATTTCCTGATTCGATGCGGCTTGATTCGATGCGGCTTGATTCATGCGACGAAAGCCCGTGCGTTTGAGGCATTCACTGCCAATACGCTAGTGTACTGGCCGATGCCGGCGATACGTCGGCGACCGCATGTCCGGCGGACGAGAGGATGACGATGGCCTGGCGTATCAAACACGACCGCACGTTGAGTTTCGGCCACTTCTGCTGGCGGCGGTTTCTGGACGACAAGTGTTTCGAGACGGCTGGCGCGTTGTCGTACACCACGCTGGTTTCGCTGGTGCCGCTGACGGTGGCGATGTTCGCCATGTTTTCGGCCTTTCCCATGTTTGCCGATGCGCGCAACACGCTGATCGATTTCGTGTTCGCGAACTTCGTGCCGGCAACCGGCGAAAAGGTGCGGGAGACCATGCTGGGCTTCGCCGCCAATGCCAGCAAGCTCACCAGCATCAGCATCCTGGTGATGCTGTTCAGCGCGCTGTCGATGATGGTCAGCATCGAGGATCGCCTGAACCGCGTCTGGCGCGTGCACCAGGCGCGCAGCTGGAGCGCGCGCCTGCTGCTGTACTGGGCGGCGTTGACGCTGGGACCGATCCTGGTCGCGGGCGGCATTGCCGCGACATCGTACGTCACCGCAATACCCCTGCTGCATGCGGCGGCGGGGCAGTTCGGCTACGGCGAGCATCTGTTGAGCGCGCTGCCGTTCGGGGTGACCCTGGTCACGCTGTGGCTGACCTACATGGTGGTCCCGAACTGCAAGGTAAGCCGGCGCGATGCGGCGATCGGCGCACTGATCGGCGCCGTGCTGTTCGAGATCGTCCGCTGGGGCTTCACATGGTTCGTGCACAGCGCGCGGACCTACCAGCAGATTTACGGCGTGCTGGCGTCGATTCCGATTTTCCTGCTGTGGATCTACCTGGCCTGGGTCATCGTGATCCTGGCCGCGTCGATCGCGGCCTCGGTGTCGGCGTTCGAATACCATCCGCCGACCGCCATGTTGCCGGAGGGGACCGAATTTCTCGGCCTGCTGGCGGTATTGCGGCATTTCGTCGATGCCCAGCGTACGGGTGAAAACGTCGACCCGGCCAGCGTGCTGGCGCACGAGCCGTACCTGCGCAGCGCTTCGGTGGCCGCTTATTTCGAGGACCTGCAGCAGGCCGACCTGATCCAGCGCGGCGATTCCGGAGGCTGGCTGCTCAGCCGCAGCCTGGACAGCACCGAGTTGTTGCGCGTGTACAGGTATACTCGCTACCGTCTGCCGCTGCATCCGGCGGAAGATGCCGCGGCGCTTGGCATCGAACTGCCATCGACGCTGCTGGCGCTGCTGGCCGCGCTGGCCGAGTCACTGAAGGTGCAACTGGGCGCCCGGCTCGATCAGGTCTACCCCACCGTTGCCGCCGATGTGGCGCATACCGAGGATCTGTCCGCATGACCATGTTGCACTCCGCCGCCGTCAAATCCGTATTCGCGCTGGCCGCCGTGCTGGCTTTTGCCGCACCCGCCCGCGCCGCGATGCCCGAGCGGCCGACACTGCATGTCACCACGCTTGATGGCAAGACGTTCGATCTGGGCGCGCAGCGCGGCAAGTGGGTGATCGTCAACTACTGGGCGACCTGGTGCGGACCCTGCGTCAAGGAAATGCCGGATATTTCCCGTTTCGTCGCCAGCCACAGCAATGTCACGGCGATCGGGCTTGCGTTCGACGACAGCAAGCCGGCCGCCATCAAGGCTTTCCTGGTGCATCATCCGGTGGTCTATCCGATCGCACAGGTCACGCTGGACAATCCGGTGAAGGACTTCGACGTGCCGCGCGGCTTGCCCACCAGCTGGGTGATCGATCCCGATGGCAAGGTGGCCAAGGGTTTCCTGGGGCCGATCACCATCGACGAACTGACCAGGCTGATCGACGGCAAATGATGCCCACCGCCCGGTTCACCGTCAGCGGCAGGGTGCAGGGCGTGTGCTACCGCGCCAGCACCAGGGCGCTGGCGCTGGAACTGGGATTGGCCGGTCATGCGAGGAACCTGCCCGATGGCGGTGTCGATGTGCTGGCCAGCGGTGCGGCCGATGCACTGGATGCTCTCGAACGCTGGCTGCGGCAGGGCCCGCCGGCGGCACGTGTCGATGCGGTGAGCCGGGAAGATCTGCCCGAGCAGAATCTGCACGGGTTCCGCACCGGCTGACGGTCAAAAGGTATCCGGCACCCACAAGGCTCTCTCGGTGACGCGCTCCAGCTTCGGCTTGCCCTTGAGCCTGGGCAGTTTCATCTTGGGGATGGGGCCGTCATGCCGCGGCAGCTGTTGCAGCAGATGCCGGATCAGGTTGATCTGGCCGCGCTTCTGGTCGTTGAAATCGACCACGAACCACGGTGCATTTTCGGCATGCGTGCGCTCGATCATCACGTCGCGCAGCCGGCCCATCTCGCTGTACTTCCGCCGTGCGGCCAGGTCGACCGGCGAGATCTTCCAGCGCTTGAGCGGGTTGTCGACGCGTTCGGCAAAGCGCTGCTCCTGGGCCGCCTGATCCACCGCCAGCCAGTACTTGAGCAGGATGATGCCGTCGTCGGTCAGCAGCTTCTCGAACGCCGGCACCGCTTCGAGAAACGCCGCGTATTCGGCCTTGCTGCAGAAACCCATCGCCGGCTCCACCACGGCACGGTTGTACCAGCTGCGGTCGAACAGCACGAATTCGCCGGCGCTCGGCAGGTGCGCCACGTAGCGCTGGAAATACCACTGCGTGGTCTCGCGCTCGCCGGGTTTGGGCAGCGCGGCGATGCGGTAGCCGCGGGTATCGAGGCTTTCGGTGATGCGCTTGATCACGCCGCCCTTGCCGGCCGCATCGCGCCCCTCGAAAATCACCGCCAGCCGCTTGCCCGTGCTGTGCAGGGTCTGCTGCAGCCGGGTCAGCTCAAGCTCCAGATCCTTGATCGCCTTGCGGTAACGAGCGTTCATGCGTGCCTCGCTGGGTGGTTTGCCGGTTCCCGATCCTGGATGATGAGCCCAAAACCGAACGGGGTCAGGTTGACTTTCTGACGCATCGTTCTCCGCGACAATTCAAACCGTCCCGGATTGACCTTCGGCGCAGCTCAGTACGATCCGAATCCGCAGCTTCTCGTCCGCCGGGGCCTTGCGAACCCGCAAACGAGCCTTCAGCTCCTCGTGCTCGGTCTGCGTCAGCTGCAGTTTCGTTACTGGGCGTCCCGTTCTGCCCATCGGCATAGTTTCCATCACATGGAAACTATCCGATAGCCATCCTCTTTTTTAGTTCAAATTATTTTTGAGACACCACACTAGCAGGCTGTTGAGAAACTCCAGAACTCTCCCACTTCCATAGCCTTGATCTATCGGTGATGAGCGTTCGGGAGTGGTATCCGTCTACACATGCACACAAATTCGATGCGATTTCGGACAGTTCCAGTCATGCAGGCGCAACTTCCCTCAAGTCGGCGACGGATCCCACCACGCTGCTAGCGTCGGCGATACTTCCTATCTACAAAATGTGCACCCAAAATTACCGGTTGCATCAAAATAAACATTTTTGCAAGGAAAATTAATGAGTTTTGAAAATCATGAGTGCGCATAAATGCGAGCGCAGACACAATGATGAGCATGCCGGTAAGGCCAATCTCATATATCCACAATGACTTGTCTTTCCAAAAGCTCATGATTTTAATATGCCTCATCTACTTTTGTCTCATCTACTTTAGCCTGAACTGTTGCTACCACACCTTGAGCGGTGGCCTGACCAGCCTGTGAAGCTGCAGCAGCGGTTACGGATTGCTTCGTACCGATGCCCACTGGAGCGGTCGTGTTTACGATAGTAGCACCAATGCCAGCTGGAGAATCGACAGATGCGCTGGACATCCGAACTGCCGCCCCTTTGGACGCAGCTTGTGCGAAATCACCAGCAGCTACACCGATACCGTTCGCAACTACTGTGCCAACTGCATTGCCGACTGCAGCAGTAGCGATTTGGCCATTTGTGGCGGGGTTGCCGTCTAAATGGCCTTGGACTGCACGGCCAGTACCGCCAGCCACGCCATTGACAACCGCATTAGACACGAGGGCGCGAGTTACCGTTATTGCACCAGACTCAATGCCCGCCACCGCGAGTGCACCTGTTCCAACGCTGACGGCTCCCAATACGGCTGCAACTTTAACCTCATTCGCATTTACTGGTTTTCCAGGATTGAATGCTTTCTGCACAAGGTAATCTGTACCAGCACCAATTCCAGCCCCGACTACGACGGCCGCACCAATTGCACATAGTGGACACCGTCCATTGGGATCGATGTGGTTAATAGGATTATTATTCGTGTAGTTGTACCTATTAAAGTTGAATGCATTACCCGGAGCCGGCCCCAGCGGATCCACACTCAAAAACCGCCCCGCCGCCGGATCGTAATACCGCGCCTGCATGTACACCAGCCCGGTATCCGGGTCGTTCACGTGACCGGTATAGCCCGGCCCGTTCGGCGGAGTGCCCAGCGCCTGCGTGCCGTACGGCGCGTAGTCGAACGTGGCGGTGATGTGGCCGCTGGCATCGGCTTCGGCCAGCGGGGTGCCCTGCGGGTCGGTGTAGACGTAGGTCACCGTGCCGGCGTGGGCCATGGAAGCACAGGTCAGCAACCAAAGGAGCGCAGTGCTTGTGATTTTCTTCGCGATGTTCATATTCTGGCTTCCGTGCTGCGTCAGTTTGAGCTGAGCATGATCGAGATACCGGCGCTCCACGCTGAGCATGCGCTGGAACTGCAGGCACGGACCTGCACCGTGACGAATCCCATGGTGGCGAGGTCCAGAGCGCTTGCTGAGGTGTTTGGCCCGCTGTAGCGGATGTTCGACGTGCCGTCGGGGAGCGTTTGCTGCATGTCGTAGCTGGTGGCTCCACTCACCGCATCCCATGCCACCGTGTAGTACCCCTTGTTGGCATTGACAGTCACCGCGTGCAATCCGGTAGGTACGCTTGGCGCAAGCGCTACGGTGACGGAGCCGGTTCCGCTCCACGGTCCGCAGCCGCTGGCATTGCACGCCTGCACGTGGTAGCCGTAGCTGCCGTTGCCCTTGCCGCTGATCGCCCGGCTTGTCGCGCTGCTGCTCTGCAGGGTGGTCCAGCTCCGCCGTTGACCTGCTCCTGCAGCGTGTAGCTGGTCGCCGTGCCGACCGTGCCCCAGCTCACCGTGTAGCTGCCGGTGCCGCTGCTGGCCGGCACGCTCAGGGCGGGCGCGCTGGCCGGCGGTGTCGCGAGGGTCACCGCCACCGCCGT
>JAGWNA010000059.1 GCA_028871555.1 Lysobacteraceae bacterium | reverse complement strand
TGAGAGAAAGGCATGAGCTGGCGGCAAGCCGCCTTTCTCTCACTTCTCACTCCTCTCCACTCACTCCTCTCCACTCACTCCTCTCCACTCACTCCTCTCCACTCACTCCTCTCCACTCACTCCTCTCTAGCTATACTTTCCGGCCTTTCCGCTTCGGGTGTTGCAGTGACCGCCGAACTTGCCTCCATCATCGACTTCATCCGCTACGGCGCCAGCCGTTTCGCGGCCGCCGGACTCACTTTCGGGCACAGCCACGACAACCCGATCGACGAGGCCACCCATCTGGTGCTGGCCAGCCTGCACCTGCCGCCGGACATTCCGCCGGCCTACGGCGCGGGCAGGCTCACGGCCGCGGAGCGCGAGAACGTGCTGGCGCTGATCGAGCGTCGCGTGACCGAGCGCCTGCCGGTGGCCTATCTCGTCGGCGAGACCTGGTTTGCCGGGCTGAAGTTCAAGAGCGACCGCCGCGCGCTGGTGCCGCGCTCGCCGATCGCCGAGCTGATCGAATCGGGTTTCGCGCCGTGGCTGGACGAGCGCCGCGTCGCGCGCGCGCTGGACCTGTGCACCGGTTCGGGTTGCATCGGCATCGCGATGGCCGAGTACAACCCCGACTGGCAGGTGGACATCGCCGACATCAGCGACGAGGCGCTGTCGCTGGCGCGCGAGAACATCGCGTTCCAGCACCTCGAGGGCCGGGTCCGGGCGATCCGCTCGGACCTGTTCGACGGCCTCGCGGGGCACCGCTATGACCTGATCGTGTCCAATCCGCCCTACGTCACCGAGGATGAATACGCGGCGTTGCCCGGCGAGTACGGCCATGAGCCGAAACTCGGTCTCACCTCGGGCCAGGATGGCCTGGACATCTGCCTGCGCATGCTCGACGAGGCGGCCGGCCATCTTGCCGACGACGGCCTGCTGATCGTCGAGGTGGGCGAGAGCGAGCACGCGCTGGCCGCGCTGCTGCCCGAAGTGCCGTTCGTGTGGATCGAGTTCAAGGTCGGCGCGATGGGGGTGTTTGCGCTGGAACGGCGCGACCTGGTCGAGCATGCCGCCCCGATCCATGCGGCCGCCGCCGCACGCCGGCGGGCCTGAGCGGGCCGTCGCATGCAGATCGATACGGCACGGCTGCGGCTCGATGCCTTGCGCCCGCAGGACGCGCAGGCACTGTTCGATTACCGTGCAAACCCGCAGGTGGCGCGCTACCAGGGCTGGCGTCCGGCCAGCATCGCGGAGGCCGGCGATTTCATCGCATGCCAGGCAGACGCGTCGTTGGCCCGGCCCGACAGCTGGTTCCAGCGCGCGATCCGCTTGCGCGAAGACGGCCGCCTGATCGGCGATGCCGGCATCCACATGCCCGGCGATGCCGATGGTTCGGTCGAGGTCGGCATCAGCATCGCGCCGGTTTGCCAGGGCAGGGGCTATGCCGGCGAGGCGCTGCGCGCGCTGTTCGATCTGCTGTTCGTGACCCTGGGCCGGCATCGCATCCATGCCTCGGTCGACCCGCGCAATGTTGCCAGCATGGCCTTGCTGCGCTCGCTGGGCATGCGCCAGGAGGCGCATTTTCGCGAAAGTCTGCGGCTGCACGGGGTGTGGGTCGATGACGTGGTGTTTGCGATGCTGGCGCGGGAATGGCCATCGCACCGCGCATGATCGACCCACCGGACCCGCTATCGCGCTAAGCTGTGCGGGTTTTTATCCAGACGTCCATTTCACCCATGTCCAGCAACTCCTTCGGCAAGCTGTTCACCGTCACCACCTTCGGCGAAAGCCACGGGCCGGCGATCGGTTGCGTGATCGACGGCTGCCCGCCCGGGCTGGCGATCGATGCGCAGGAGTTCCGCCACGACCTCGATCGCCGCGCTACCGGGCGCAGCCGCTTCACTTCGCAGCGGCACGAGGCGGACGAGGTGGAGATCCTGTCCGGTGTCTACGAGGGCAGGACCACCGGCACGCCGATCGCGCTGCTGATCCGCAACACCGATCAGCGCAGCAAGGATTACGGCGACATCGTGTCGACCTTCCGTCCCGGCCATGCCGACTACACCTACTGGCAGAAGTACGGCATCCGCGACCCGCGCGGCGGCGGACGCTCCTCGGCGCGCGAAACCACGATGCGGGTGGCCGCCGCGGTGATCGCCAAGAAGTGGCTGGCCGAGCGCCATGGCGTGCACGTGCGCGGGTATCTGGCGCAGATCGGCGAGATCGTGCCGGACGCGTTCGACTGGGATGCGGTGGAGCAGAACCCGTTTTTCTGGCCGGATGCGGCGCAGGTGCCGGCGCTGGAAACCTATGTCAATGCACTGCGCAAATCCGGCGACTCGATCGGCGCACGTGTCAACGTGGTGGCCGACGGCGTGCCGCCGGGCTGGGGCGAACCGGTCTACGGCAAGCTGGACGGCGATCTGGCCGGTGCGCTGATGTCGATCAATGCGGTCAAGGGCGTGGAGATCGGCGACGGATTCGCCGCGGTGACCCAGCATGGCAGCCGGCATCGCGACGAAATGAGCATGGACGGCTTCGCCTCCAACCATGCCGGCGGCATTCTGGGCGGCATCAGCAGCGGCCAGCCGGTGACCGCCTCGATCGTGCTCAAGCCGACCTCGAGCATCCTGATTCCCGGCCGCAGCGTGAACCTGGCCGGTCAACCGGCCGAGGTGGTGACCAAGGGCCGCCACGACCCCTGCGTGGGCATCCGCGCCACCCCGATCGCCGAGGCGATGATGGCGCTGGTGCTGATCGACCATGCCCTGCGCCACCGCGCGCAGTGCGGCGATGTCGGTGTGGTCGAGCCGCGGATTCCCCGGTCAACATGTGGCACCAGCCATCACGGATGATCCCCACCCCGACCGTGCAGGCTGTGCAGCCTGCGCAGTCCTTACCCCTGACGATCGAAGACAAATCCAATGAGCCTGAAGAGCAGTTACAAAGTCGCCATGGTCGGCGCCACCGGTGCCGTCGGCGAAACCCTGCTGGCGATCCTCGCCGAGCGGGAGTTTCCGGTCGGCGAACTGGTGCCGCTGGCCAGCGAGCGTTCGGCCGGCGAAAAGATCGCCTTCGGTGGCCGGCAGATCACCGTGCAGTTGCTGGACACCTACGATTTTGCCGGCGTCGACATCGCGTTTTTCTCCGCGGGCGGCTCGGTCAGCCGCGAACACGCGCCGCGCGCGGCGGCGGCCGGCGCGGTGGTGATCGACAATACCTCCGAGTTCCGCTACCAGGACGACATCCCGCTGGTGATCAGCGAGGTCAACCCGCATGCGATCGCCGAGTACACCCGGCACGGCATCATCGCCAACCCGAACTGCTCGACCATGCAGATGCTGGTGGCACTGGCGCCGATCCATCGTGCGGCACAGATCGAGCGGATCAATGTCGCCACCTACCAGTCGGTGTCCGGCGCCGGTCGCTCGGGCATGGAGGAGCTGGGCCGGCAGACCCGGGAACTGCTCAACTTCCAAAGCGTGGAGCCGGGCAAGAAATTTCCTGCCCAGATAGCGTTCAATGTGATCCCGCAGATCGACGACTTCCAGCCAAACGGCTACACCAAGGAAGAAATGAAACTGGTGTGGGAAACCCGCAAGATTCTGGAAGACGAATCGATCCAGGTGAATCCGACCGCGGTGCGCGTGCCGGTTTTTTATGGCCATTCGGAGGCAGTGCACATCGAGACCAGTGACAAGATCACCGCGGCTCAGGCCACCGAACTGCTGCGCGAGGCACCGGGCGTGGTGCTGATGGACGAGCGCCGGCCCGGCGGCTACCCCACGCCGGTGGGGCAGGCTGCGGGCAACGATGCGGTGTTCGTGGGGCGTATCCGCGAGGACATCTCGCATGAGCGCGGGCTGGATCTGTGGATCGTTTCGGACAATATCCGCAAGGGCGCGGCCCTCAATGCCGTGCAGATCGCCGAACTGCTGATCCAGGACTACCTGTAAAGTGCGTCCTGCCGGCGGCGCAGCGGTGGCATGGAACGGTCACCGGACTGCTGCCGGCGGCGCAGGGGGAAGTCCGCAAACCGCCGATGAAAGCACAGCAACAACGAGAATACACGGCAACAATGTCCTGCAAGTATTCGCTGCAGCTATTGTTGATTGGCCTGCATGTAACTAAAGTGAGCTCTCGTTTGGGGTAATGGCCGCTCGCGGCGGCACCGATATCAAGTCGCCTGGGATCGTTCGGGGGAACACACTGATGAATCGTTCGTTGAAGTTGTCGATGCTGATGGCTCTTGCCCTGGGCAGCAGCCAGGTCATGGCACTTGACCTTGGCCAGGTCCAGATCAAGTCGGCCCTCGGGCAACCGTTGCTGGCGGAGATTCCGCTGCACCCGGCCAATCCGGCGGAGCTGCGGGGCCTTACCGTGCAACTGGCTTCCAGCGAGGATTTCGCCCGCGCCGGTATCGCCGGGGGTCGAACCACGATCCCGTTGCATTTCAGCATTGCCACTGCCGCCGGCGGCCAGCGGGTGATCCGCATCACCAGCAGCGTGGCCGTGGACGATCCGTTCATCGATCTGCTGCTCGATGTGAACAGCAAGGCCGGCAAGAGCGTGCGCGAGTTTGCGATCCTGCTTGACCCACCGGGCGCCCAGGCCGCAGCGAAGACGCCGGTCGCCAGTGCGCCGGCGGCACGGCAGGCGCCGAACCCGACCGCCGCTGCCCATGCTTCAGCCACCGCCGCCGCACCGGAGCCGCCGGCGACCGCCGGCCATGCCGCGTTCCAGAACGGGCAGTATGGCCCGGTCAAGCGCGGCGAGACCCTCTCCGCGATCGCCCGGGATGCCGCGCCCAGCGGCGTCGACATCAACCAGATGCTGCTGGCGCTCAAGCAGGCCAATCCCGACGCGTTCTATCGTGACAACATCAACGCGCTGAAGAGCGGCGTGGTGTTGCGTGCACCGACCTCCGCACAGGTGCGGGCAATGACGATGGCGGCGGCGATCGCCGAAGTCCGTCGTGAAAACAGCGACTGGCGTGCGGGCCCCGCCGGTACGCCGACCACGGTGGCGGATGCAGCCACCCGTGCGTCCGCGTCCAGTGCCCCGACCAGCGCAACCGGCGGCACGGGCGATCGTCTGGCGCTGGTACCGGCCAGGGACATGAAGGGTACGGCGGCACCCGGCGGCCGTACCGGCGGCAAAGAGGACAAATCAGCGGGCCTTCGCCAGGATCTGTTGCGGACCCAGGAAAGCCTGGCCAGTCTGCAGCAGCAAAGCAGCGATCTGAAGACCCGTCTGAAAGACCTGACTGACATCAACACCAAGAACGAGCATCTGTTGTCGCTCAAGGACAACGAGATCGCCGACCTGCAGAACAAGCTGGCCGAAGCGCGCAAGGCCGCCGCGATGGCGGCGGCCAGCGTGGAGAAAACCCCGGTTCCTGCCGCGCAGCCACAGAGCGGCCCGGCCCCCGCCGAGGCCGGCACGGCCAGCAGCATGGCACCGGTCGTGGCCACTCCTGCGGGATCCTCCGCTGCGCCCGCCACCGCCGGCAGTGCGGAGGCTGCCGGCAAACCGGCAACTGCGGCAACCGCGGCCAAGGCCGCGCCGGCCAAACCGGTCGCCAGGCACGTGCCCGCTCCCACGGCACCCCCGGCAACCGGGCAGCCCTGGTACATGCAGAAATGGACGTGGGGAGCCGGCGCCGTCGTGCTGTTGCTGCTGCTTGGCGTACTGGCCCGTCGCCGCAAATCGCCAGCGGACGGGACGCCGAAATCCTCGTCGCTGGCCGATCGATTCGCATCGACGGCGCCGGTCGACAACGGCAGCGACGATATCGACCAGAACGAGTTGCTCGATCAGCTGGCCGAGCATCCGGACGACATCTACCTGCATCTGGAACTGGTCACCCTGTATTACTCGCGCCGTGACGTCGAGCATTTCGAGGCCGCTGCCGAGGCCATGCATGCCCATATCACGGACCCGCAGCAGGATGAGTGGCAGGACGTGCTCCACATGGGAGAGGATCTGGTGCCGGATCATCCGTTGTTCAGTCCGCACGACGAGTCGGGCACGCATGAAGCGGCGCACGAAGAAACGCATGCGCAAACGGAAGCACCGCACGAATTCGACATCGACCATGCCGTGGACGACCACGCGTCGACGGGCGTATCCCCGGTGCCGCCACTGCCGCCGCAAACGCCGCAAACGCCGAAGAAGGTCAGCGAATACAGCTACCAGTTCGATCTCACCGGGTCCGGCGTCCACGACGAACCCGCCGCCGCCGATGTGCCGTCAAGCGACGACACAGTTGCCGCACCGCTCCAGCCGGATACCCACGGTGCTGCGTCCGGATCGCCGGTCGAACCGGTTTCGAGCTGGTCGTTCGACGAAGAGGAGCATGATCACCAGCCGCCAGGCGTGGGTGCTCACGATGCGGACGAATTCAGCGACGATCCCGTGGATACCAAGCTCGATCTGGCGCGTGCCTATCTGGACATGGGCGATGCCGAAGGTGCCCGTGCCATGCTCGGCGAAGTGCTCAGGGAAGGCACCCAGGTGCAGCAGGATGCGGCCAAGCGCCTGATCGAGGACATGCACTGATCCCGCGTCGCGCGGCCTGTTCGACCTGTCGGGCCGGCGTGACAGCCGGCCCGATCGCGTTGGCGGGCTGCTAACCTTCAGGGTCCGTGACCGAGTTCCAGACCGACTTCATGCGTATCGCCCTTGGCATTGAATACGACGGCACCGACTTCTGCGGCTGGCAGCGGTTGAAATCCGATCCCAGCGTGCAGGCGGTGGTGGAGCAGGCGTTGTCGCGGATCGCCGCGCACCCGGTCGAGATCTGTTGCGCCGGGCGCACCGACGCCGGCGTGCACGGTCGCTGCCAGGTCGTGCATTTCGACACCACGTCGCAACGCGACATGCGCGGCTGGATTCTCGGCGCCTGCAGCAATCTCCCCGCCAGCGTGGCGGTGCTGTGGGCGCAGCCCGTCGCCGCGCAGTTCCATGCGCGTTTTTCCGCCCGCAGCCGGCACTATCGCTATCGCATCCTCAACCGTCCGGTGCGGGCGGCGCTGGATGCCCGTTACGTCACCTGGGAGCGTCTGCCGCTGGATGCCGAACGCATGCATGAGGCGGCACAGGTGCTGCTGGGCGAACATGATTTCAGCGCGTTCCGGGCATTGTCGTGTCAGGCGTCGCACCCGCGTCGCACGGTGCTGACGGTGGATGTGCGCCGCCATGGCGAGCAGGTACTCGTCGACATCCAGGCGAATGCCTTCCTGCACCACATGGTGCGCAACATCGTCGGTTCGCTGCTGCCGATCGGGCGCAGCGAGCGGCCGGTGGCCTGGCTGGGCGAGTTGCTCGCCGGTGCCGATCGCCTGCTCGCCGGGCCGACCGCACCCGCGTCGGGGCTGATCTTCCTCGGTCCGCGTTACGAGGCGCATTGGGGCCTGCCGGCCGAAGTCAGCCTGATGGCGGCCGGCCCATGACACGCATCAAGTGCTGCGGCATGACCCGGGTCGAGGATGCGCTGCTGGCCGCACGGTTCGGCGCGGATGCGATCGGGCTGGTGTTCACCGCACGCAGCAAACGTCAGGTCGGATTGTCGCTGGCAAGGATGATTCGCCAGTCGCTGCCGCCGATGGTGGCGGCAGTGGCGCTGTTCATGGACGACGAAGCGGCGCTGGTGCGTGAGGTGATCGATGTCGTGCAGCCGGAGTTGCTGCAGTTCCATGGACAGGAAGACGACGAGTGGTGCGCACAGTTCGGGCGGCGCTACGTGAAGACGATCGCGATGGGCGAGGGCGCGGCCGCGTCGGCACGACTGCATGCCTACCCCCGGGCGGCGGGATTGCTGCTGGACGGCCACGGCCTCGGCGAGGCAGGCGGCAGCGGGCTCGCCTTCGACTGGTCGCGGATGCCGACCGGTCTGGCTCAGCCCTTGATTCTGGCCGGCGGCCTGACGGCGGACAACATTGCCGGGGCGATCCGCACGGCACAGCCGTGGGCGGTCGATGTGGCCAGCGGCATCGAGGCTTCGCCCGGAATCAAGGATGCCGCTAAGATGGCTGCCTTCATTGCCGCAGTGCGGCAAGTTTCCCCGTAGGGATGGACCTTGCGGGAGCGGCTCCGGTCGACCCCCACACGGCGCGCTCCTGCACAATCGAATGAGAGCATGAACAAGACCGTGGACTTCAACGCATATCCCGACACGCACGGGCGCTTCGGCAACTACGGCGGCAGTTATGTCGCCGAGACGCTGATGGCGCCCCTGGCCGAACTCACCGAGGCGTACCTGCGCCTGCGTGAGGACCCTGCATTCGTCGCCGAGCTCGACCGCGACCTCAAGCATTACGTCGGTCGGCCCAGCCCGATCTACCATGCCGAACGCCTGTCGCGATACGTCGGCGGTGCGCGGATCGTGTTCAAGCGCGAGGACCTGAACCACACCGGCGCGCACAAGATCAACAACACCGTCGGCCAGGCGCTGGTGGCAAGGTGGATGGGCAAGCCGCGCATCATCGCCGAGACCGGCGCCGGCCAGCATGGCGTGGCCAGCGCCACGGTGGCGGCGCGGCTGGGCCTGAAGTGCGTGGTCTACATGGGCGCGGTGGACATCGAGCGGCAGAAGATCAACGTCTACCGCATGAAGCTGCTGGGTGCCGAGGTGGTGCCGGTGACTTCCGGTTCGAAGACGCTGAAGGATGCGCTCAACGAGGCCATGCGCGACTGGGTCACCAACGTCGCCGATACGTTCTACATCATCGGCACGGTGGCTGGCCCGCACCCGTATCCGATGATGGTGCGCGACTTCAACGCGATCGTCGGGCGCGAGGCGCGCGCGCAGATGCTGGAAGAGTTTGGACGCCTGCCGGACGTGCTTACCGCCTGTGTCGGCGGCGGCTCCAACGCGATAGGCCTGTTCCATGCGTTCCTCAACGATGCATCCGTGCGCATCGTCGGTGCCGAGGCGGCGGGCGAGGGCATCGCGACCGGGCATCATGCCGCTTCGCTGGCGGCCGGTCGCCCCGGCGTGCTGCACGGCAATCGCACCTACGTGCTGTGCGACGACAACGGCCAGATCACCGAGACGCACTCGATCTCGGCCGGCCTGGATTATCCGGGCGTCGGTCCCGAGCATGCGTTCCTGAAAGACGCCGGCCGTGCGCAATACGTGGGCGTCACCGACGACGAGGCGATGGAAGCCTTCCATCTGCTGGCCCGCCAGGAGGGTATTCTGGCCGCGCTCGAGTCCAGCCACGCCGTGGCCCAGGCCATGAAGCTGGCGCGCGAAATGTCGAAGGACCAGATCGTGCTGTGCAACCTGTCCGGGCGTGGCGACAAGGATGTGCATACCATCGCCGCACGCGAAGGAGTCGAGGTATGAGCCGCATCGACCGCCGCTTCGCCGAACTCGAGGCCGCCGGTCGCACCGGTCTGATCCCGTTCGTCACGGCCGGCGATCCATTGCCGGAACATGTTGCGGCGCTGATGCACGCACTGGTCGCTGCCGGTGCCGACGTGATCGAGCTGGGGGTGCCGTTTTCCGACCCGATGGCCGACGGGCCGGTGATCCAGCACGCCAGCGAGCGGGCGATCGCCAATGGTGTGGGCTTGGACGACGTGCTGCGCGCGGTCGCCGAATTCCGTTCCCGCGATGGAGACACGCCCGTGGTGCTGATGGGTTACCTCAATCCGGTCGAGATCTACGGCTATGCGCGCTTTGCGCAGGCAGCGGTGCGGGCCGGTGTCGACGGCGTGCTGCTTGTCGACTGTCCGCTGGAGGAGGCTGCCGTGCTGCAGGCGCTGCGCGATGCCGGTCTGCGGCAGATCATGCTCGCCGCGCCCACCACCGCACCCGCGCGGATGGCGCAGTTGTGCGAGGCTGCCGAGGGCTTCCTGTACTATGTCTCGTTTGCCGGCATCACCGGGGCGACGCATCTGGACATCGAGGACATCGCCATGCGTGTGGCGGATATCCGCGTCCGTGCCAGGGCGCCGGTGGCGGTGGGATTCGGCATACGCGATGCGGCCAGTGCGCAGGCGATCGCCGGCTTTGCCGATGCGGTGGTGATCGGCAGTGCCTTGGTCGACCGGCTTGCCGGGGCCGCGGATGCGGCCGACATGGTCGAGCGCGCCCGCGTGTTTCTGGCACCGATCCGCGCCGCGCTGGATGCGCATCGAAAGCAGCAGGGCTGAGGCGTCGCGAATCCTCGTCCTTCGCCCTCTCCCGGCGGGAGAGGGGTGCGCGGGGTGCCATGCGGGCTCGCTCGATGCGAGGTTGTCGGATAGGGCAGCTCCTGTTTTCAGGTGGAGGTTGGGTTGATATGAACTGGCTGCAAAAAATCATGAACCCGCGCACCCGCACCCAGCAGCCGAACGGCGGCAAGGGTTCGGTGCCCGAAGGCGTGTGGGAGAAGTGCGGCGGCTGCGGCACGGTGCTGTACCGGCCGGAGCTGGAGCGCAACCTGATGGTCTGCCCCAAGTGCAATCATCATCACTACATCCCGGCGCGCACCCGGCTGCAGGCGTTGTTCGACCAAGGCACCGGACAGGAATTGTGGGCCGGCATGGAGGCTACCGATCCGCTGAAATTCCGCGATACCAGGAAGTACCGCGACCGCATCGTCGCCACCCAGAAAAAGACCGGGGAAAAGGACGCGCTGCTGGCGATGAGCGGGGAGCTCAAGGGACGGCTGCTGATGGCGGTGGCGTTCGAGTTTGCCTACATGGGCGGCTCGATGGGGTCGGTGGTGGGCGAGAAGTTCGCCCGCGCCGCCGAACTCGCGTTGACCGATCGCAGCCCGCTGGTGTGCTTCTCCGCCACCGGCGGCGCGCGCATGCAGGAGGCGCTGTTCTCGCTGATGCAGATGGCCAAGACTGCGGCGGTGCTGGCGCGGTTGCGTGATGCGGGCGTGCCGTACATCAGCGTGTTGACCAACCCGACCACCGGCGGCGTCTCCGCCAGCCTGGCGATGCTCGGCGACATCAATATCGGCGAGCCGAAGGCGCTGATCGGCTTTGCCGGTCCGCGGGTGATCGAGCAGACCGTGCGCGAGACCTTGCCGGAAGGCTTCCAGCGCTCGGAATTCCTGGTCGAACACGGCGCCATCGACCTGATCGTGGATCGCCGCGAAATGCGCGACAAGCTGGCCGATCTGCTGGGCATTCTCTGCCGCATGCCGCGTGCGGCCTGAAGTCCGCCGGGAGTTTTCCACAGCGGGTGTGCAGACGTGCCGGCAAAGCCTGTGGACAACCGCACGCGGCGCCTTTGTCGACAATCACTTGCTACGCGTTGACGATGTTTTGCCCAGTCGCGCCGCACTCGGCCGGGGTTTTCCACAGCCACGGTGCACCGCGACCGGCAAAGCCTGTGGACAACACAGGCTATCTGCCTGAGCGCAAAGGAGCTTGTCACGGCGTGCGCAGATACTGCCCGGCGCAGAAGCTCATGCCAGCCTTGCGGCCAGCGGCATCAGGCACAGCGACGACGCGCCGAGACCGCAGCCGATGGCGATCGCCGCGAGCACGTCGCTGGGGTAGTGCAGTCCCAGGATCACCCGCGAGGCGGCGACCAGCACCGTGAAACCCAGCAGCAAGGGCGCGAGCTGCGGATACCAGGCCAGTGCGACGATGCTGAAGCTCACCGCCTGCAGGGTATGCCCCGACGGAAAGCTGAATTCGTCCAGCGGCGGCACATGCGCGATCACCCCCGGGCAGACCCGGTATGGGCGTGGACGGTGCGTCCAGCGTTTCAGCAGGCGATACAGCAGCAGCGCGGTGAGCCCGGTGGCCGCCATGTGGGTGGCGGAGACAAGCCCTCGCTGGCCATCGACCAGCAGCAGCGCCGCCATCAGGGCGTACCAGAACAGGCCATCGCCGAGCCGGCTGACGGCGCCGAAGAACATCCCGACTGCGCGGCGGGCACCCCAGCGGTTGGCGGCGATGCAGACGCGACGATCCAGCGCGAAACGCGGTCCGAGCGAAAGTTCAGGCGTGCGCAGCGGTGACGGCATGTTCATGCAGGCTCTCTTGGGCCAGGTCGCGCAGCAGATTTTCGAAATCGCCGATCACCGCATCCGGCGAGAGCCCGGCCATCCCCGCATGAGCCGCGCGGCCCATGTGCCGGATCAGCCCAGGGTTGTCGGCCAGGATGGTGCATGCGGTGATGAATGCGGATTCATTGCCCGGTTCGATGCGATAGCCGTTGACGCCGTCGTGCAAGTGTTCGCGTGCGGCGCCTTCGGCATACGCCACCACCGGCAGGCCGGCGGCGAGCGCTTCGAGGATGACGTTGCCGAACGTTTCGCTCAGGCTCGGGAACGGGAACAGGTCGGCGCTGGCATAGTGCCTCGCCAGCGCTTCGCCGCGCTGCATGCCGGCGAAGATGAAGTCCGGATTCGCCGCCTCCAATGCGGCGCGCGCCGGGCCATCGCCGACCCACACATAACGCGCCGAGGGCACCCGCTGCTGGACCGCGCGAAACGACGCCACTGCCAGCGGCAGGTTTTTTTCCGCTGCGATACGCCCGACATACAGCATCACCGGCGTTACGGCATCGACGCCCCACGCCATGCGCAGGGCATCGTCGCGCCGGCAGGGGTGGAACAGTTGCGTATCCACGGCGCGCCGCAGCAGGCATGCGTTGGGGATACCCATTGCGCGCAGTTCCCGGGTCAGCGCATGGGTCGGCACCAGGGTAGCTGCCGCGTGCCGGTGAAAATGGCGCAGATAACGGCGCACCAGCGGCGAGAGCAGGCTCATGCCGTAATGATCGGCGTAACTGTCGAAGCGGGTATGAAAACCGCTGCTGATGGGGATGCCGAGCCGCCTTGCGGTTCGCATGGCCGACCAGCCGAGCGGGCCTTCGGTGGCGACGTAGATCGCATCCGGACGTTGCTGCGTCCAGTGCTGGTGCAGCGTGCGGCCGGCGGGCAGGCCAAAGCGCAAGCCGGGATAACGGGGCAGGGCACTGCCGCGCACGCTGAGCACCTCGATGCCCGGTTCGTCGTGGTGCGCTTGCCGCTGCTGCGGCCTGATCAGATCCACGCTGTGGCCGTGACTGGCCAGGCCGGCGGCGAGGCTGTGCACGGTCAGTGCGACGCCATTGACTTCCGGTGGGTAGGTTTCGCTGACGATGCCGATGCGCATGGCGGTACCCGTGCTGGCTTGGCACAGCTTCGCCGGATGCCGTTGCATGCCTGTGGCGGGTGCGTGACGTGGCGGTGACAGCAGGAGTCTGCCGGACGCGGATCCGGCTGCGCGATGGTCGAGCGGTTGTTGTCCCGGTATCGGCTAAAATCGGGACTTCGCTTCGTGCCATTTCGAAAAAACCATGACCGTACGCACCCGCTTCGCCCCCAGCCCCACCGGTTTCCTGCATATCGGCGGCGCGCGCACCGCGCTGTACTGCTGGCTGGAATCGCGCCGTCGCGGCGGGCAGTTCGTGCTGCGGATCGAGGATACCGATCGCGAGCGTTCCACCGATGCGGCCGTGCAGGCGATTCTCGACGCGATGCAGTGGCTGGGCCTGAACCACGACGAGGGGCCGTTCTACCAGACCCGACGACTGGCGCGCTACAAGCAGGTTGCCGGTGAACTGGTCGCCGCCGGCAAGGCCTACTACGCCTACGAGAGCAAGGACGAAATCGAGGCGATGCGCGAGGCGGCGATGGCCAGGGGCGAGAAACCCCGTTACAACGGCTATTACCGCGACCGCAACGAGCCGTTGCGCGACGACCCGAACCGGGTGATCCGTTTCAAAAACCCGACCGAAGGCACGGTGGTGTTCGACGACAAGGTGAAGGGCCGGGTCGAATGGAGCAACAGCGAGCTGGACGATCTGGTGATCTTCCGCTCCGACGGCTGGCCGACCTACAACTTCGCGGTGGTGGTCGACGATATCGACATGGGCATCACCGAGGTGATCCGCGGCGACGACCACGTCAACAACACGCCGCGGCAGATCAATATCTATCACGCGCTGGGCGCCAAGGTGCCGGAGTTCGCGCACCTGCCGATGATCCTGGACAAGGAGGGCAAGAAACTTTCCAAGCGCACCAGCGCGGTCAGCGTGATGGAATACCGCGACGACGGCTTCCTGCCGCATGCGCTGCTCAACTACCTGGTGCGCCTGGGCTGGTCGCACGGCGATCGGGAGATCTTCTCGCGCAACGAGATGATCGCGCTGTTCGACATCGCCGATGTCAACAAGGCGGCCTCGCGCTTCGATATCGAAAAGCTGGCGTGGCTCAACCAGCATTACCTGAAGACCGACGATCCGCAGACGCTGGCGCCGGAGTTCGCATGGCATCTGGCGCGCGCCGGCATCGACAGCGGCGGCGGCCCGGCACCGGCCGACGTGATCGTGGCGCTGCGCGATCGCGTGCACACGCTCAAGGAAATGGCCGAACGCGCCAGGATCTGGTACGCGCCGATCGCCGAGTGGGACGACAAGGCGGTCGCCAAGCACCTGAAGAACGATACCGCGGCCGCGGTGCTCGACGCGGCCCGGGCCTCGCTGGTCGAATGCGAATGGAAGCCCGAGGCTATCCACCGGGTGATCGAGCAGATCGCCGCCCAGCTCGAACTGGGCATGGGCAAGATCGCCCAGCCGCTGCGCGTGGCGATGACCGGTACGCAGGTGTCGCCGTCGATCGAGCACACGATCTATCTGGCCGGTCGCAGCGAAGCACTCAAGCGCATTGCCGATGCGATCGCCATGGCGCAGGCCTGAATCGTTCGCGATGCGGACAAGACCCGTCATCGTGATCCGTCGAACCCGGCATGGATGAGCTGCTCGCCAGGGCCACCCGGGGCGTCGACCCCGGCGCGCCGGATGCGTTCTGGCACATCTTCGCCAACCTGATGAACATGCTGCCGTGGGCAACCTTGTTCTGGTGGAACCTGTTGTTCGTCGCCGTCGGCGCATTGCTTGGCTGGTGGCGTGGCCGCCTGCGCCAGGGCATCGTCTGGGCGGCCGTGCTGGGTCCGATCGGCTGGATCGTGATCCTGGCAAAACCCCGACCGAAACCGCGGGCGCAGCCGCCGCCATTGCGGCGTTGAGGCCGCGCCGGCTGGTTGATGAAGGCGGCGGTGTATGATCTTTCATGAGGTGAAGCCATTGAGCCATGACCCCGCCGACAAGCCGCATGTGCACCATCCGCACAGCCACGATGCGGACGATTTCGTGCGTGCGGTGGAGCACGCCAGCGCGCAGCGCGGCCTGCGCCTGACCCCGCTGCGCAGGGAAGTGCTGCAGTTGCTCGCTGCCGCGACCCAGCCGGTCAAGGCTTACGACCTGCTCGATGCCCTGCGTGAGAACCATGCCAATGCGGCGCCGCCCACCGTCTATCGCGCGCTTGATTTCCTGCTCGAGAACAAGTTCATCCACAAGCTGGAATCGATCAACGCCTTTGTCTCCTGCCACCATCCCGAGGAGGCGCACCAGGTGCCGTTCCTGATCTGCGATACCTGTTCCAGTGCGCAGGAAGTCTGCGATGAGCGGGTAGCCGAACTGATCGAATCGCAGGCCAGGGCATTGGGCTTCCGGCCACAGGCGCAGACGCTGGAAGTACACGGCACGTGCAAGCGTTGCCGCAAGTCCTGAATCCCGTTCGCTGCGATGGTGCGACCGCATCGTCGGAGTGCCGCCATCCGGACATGGCCGCGGAGACGATCCCGGCAAGCCGTCGACGCATGCGCAGGGGTGTGGCAAAACGAAGTGTTATAAAGTAACATTGCTTCCGACGGAACAAGATCGCCGTATCCGGCGATGCCGGGGAAGTCAGTGACCGATTCGATGCAAACGAGCAAATCCCGCTGGTGGCATGTCGCAGACCGCGTAGGCGCGACGGCCTCATTCCTGTGCGCCATCCATTGTGCGGCGTTGCCGTTCGTGCTGGCGTTGCTGCCATTCGTGGGCCTGGAATTTCTCGCCGATCATCGATTCGAGCGCGGTTTCGTGTTTTTCGCGTGCGCCCTGGCCCTGTTCGCCATGGTCCGCGGCTATCGCCGGCACCAGGGTGCGCTGCCGCTCATGCTGGCTGCGCCGGGATTGGCGTTGCTGCTGTTCGGCGTGACCTATGCCGAAAGCTATTCGATCATCCTGCACAGCGTGCTGGTGACGTGCGGCGGCCTGCTGGTGGCCAGCGCGCATTTCGTCAACCTGCGCAGCGATCGTCGCTACTGCCGTGTCCGCACTCATGTCCATGTCCATGCGCCGTTGCGTGACGCACAAGGCGCGCATTGAACAGGGCATTGCCGGCAATCGGGTGATTGTGTAGCGCCGACCATCTTCTCTAGCATGCGCACATGAGCATGCCGCATACCCATCACGATCATCAGCACGCAACGCATGCGCACGGGCATGCCGGCTCCACGGCCGGGCGAAGCAGCCGTAAATTGCTGTTTGCCTTCGTGCTGACTGCCGCGATGATGGCCGCGGAGGCGTTCGGCGGCCTGTGGTCGGGCTCGCTGGCGCTGCTGGCCGATGCCGGGCACATGATGGTGGACGCGCTGGCCTTGCTGCTGGCTTTCGTGGGCGCATGGACGGCCGCCCGGCCGGCCGATGCGCGGCGCAGCTACGGCTATGGCCGGATGGAAGTGCTGGTCGGCTTCGTCAATGCGCTGAGCCAGTTCGTCCTGGTCGGCTGGATCGCGTATGAGGCGATCGACCGGTTGCGTCATCCGGGGCAGATCCTGTCCGGTGTGATGCTGGTGGTGGCGACGGTCGGGTTGCTGGTCAACCTGCTGGTGCTGCGCATGCTGCATGGACACGCGCATGACGACGTCAATCTGGCCAGTGCCAGCCTGCACGTACTGGGCGACTTGTTCGGCTCGGTGGCCGCGATACTGGCGGCGCTGGCGATTCGCCGGTTTGGCTGGTTGTGGGCCGACCCGGCGTTGTCGCTGCTGGTTTCGCTGCTGATCCTCGGCAGTGCGTGGCGGCTGCTTCGGCTCTCGGCGCATATCCTGCTGGAAGGCGTGCCTGAAGGCATGGACAGCACCGAAGTGGAAGAGGCGCTGCACGCCGCCGACGGCTCGATCCGCAATATCCATCATCTGCACGTATGGCAGCTGGCATCGGGTTCGCGCATGGCGACCCTGCACGCCGAATTGCACGATGACGCCGACGGCCGGCAGGCATTGCAGGCGATCAGGGAGGTATTGCGCGATCGCTTCGATATCCAGCATGTCACCGTGCAGATCGATCCGGGCGCCTGCCTGGACCAGGCACCGCACTGCGCCGGGCATGTGCATCGGTGACTATGGCGGTCGGCACATACACTGCTATGATGGCAGGCCGTATTTCCAACAAATCTCAAGGAGTTCCCATGGGTAAGGGCGATCGCAAGACCCGTCGTGGCAAGATCTATCGCGGCAGCTACGGCAATACCCGTGTGCATGTTGCCGTTGCGCCGGCTGTCGCCGGTGCCAAGCCGACCGTGACCAAGCCAGTTGCCGCCAGGAAGGCCGCGCCAAAGAAAAAGTCGGCCTGAGCGAGTTCGCGGTGGCGCCAACAAAAAGACCCTCGCTTCGGCGAGGGTCTTTTTGTTGGCCGTTTGGCGCATGCGGTTAGGCGTGCGTGCCGGCCCGCGCACCACAAAATACATTAATAAATCATGATAAATCGTTGATTAAAATGGTGCCTGGGGCGGGGATCGAACCCGCATAGCCTTGCGGCCGAGGGATTTTAAGTCCCTTGCGTCTACCAGTTTCGCCACCCAGGCAGCGGGCATCGGAGGGTGTTGCGAATACACCTGCGAGCGGCGCGAATCGTAGCATGCGCGACGTCAGGGGCCCGCTGGAGCCGTTGTTCAGAACAGGCTGTGCAGGATATGGATGCCGGCGGTGTACTCGCCGACGATGGTGCCGGTACTGACCAGGAAGAAATTCAGCAGGGTGCGGGCGACCCGGTTCTTCCACCAGCCGCTCCAGTGCGCGATGTCGTCGCGCAGGGTTTCGAAATCGGCAACCCGCGGGCGGCGTACCCAGGCTTCGGCCATCGCGCTGATGCCGCCGGCCGGGATGCCGGGGCGAAACGGCTTGATCGGCGCGGCGATGAACGCGGCGATGATGCTCAATGGATGGGCCCTGGCGGCCAGTGCGCCCAGCGCGGCGAAGCCGCCGGTGAACAATACCCAGTCGAGCAGCGCCTGGGTACCGAGCGCGGTGTTGCGGTGGAAGGCGTAGGCGATCGCCGCGAACACCAGCAGCACCAGCCCCGCCGCCAGCCACTTCGGCCAGCGGGCCTTGGGCGGCAGGCTGTCCAGCCCGGCCAGCAGGCCGGCCGGATCGTCCTGCTGTTCGCGCAGCAGTTCGGCCAGGCCCTTGAGGTGGCCGGCACCGATCACCACCAGCACGCGACGCGGCTCGGTCGTCGGGGAACGCGCCGATTCCTCGCGCAGGCGTGCGGCCATGAAGACATCGCGTTCGCCGATCAGGCTTTGGTAGAGCGGCTTGGACCCGCTGGCGAATTCGCTGAAGGCACTCTCCAGCAGGTCGGCCTGTTTCAGTTTTTCGATCTCGGCCGGCTCGATGTCCTCGCGCTCGAACACGCTGGCCAGCAGGCCGCCGAGCAGGCCGAAGCGTTGCCAGAAACCGACGCTGCGCCAGGCGCGCTTGAGCGTGGTGCCGACCTCGCGGTCGATCAGCCAGACCGGCAGGCCGCGTTGCCCGGCGCCATCCATCGCCGCCTTCATCTCGGCACCGGGTTCGATGCCGGACTGCTCGGCCAGCCGCTTCTGGAAAGCCGAAAGCACCAGGCTGGCGGCGACCATGCCGGCCTTGCCCTGGCGGATCACCTTGAACAGGTCCATCTGCTT
>JAGWNA010000058.1 GCA_028871555.1 Lysobacteraceae bacterium | reverse complement strand
GCCTGCACGCGCTCGCGGTTGCCTTCCTTCACCTTGACGTTGACCACCACGGTGTCGCCGGGGCTGAATTCCGGCAGCTGGCGGGTGATCTGCTCGGCTTCGAACTGTTCAATGATCTTGTTCATGGCGCACCTGTCGGTTCACTTGCAATCAAATGTCAATCAATGCTGCGGTCATCGATCAACCGCACTGTCTTGCCGCGCCTGCTCCTGTAAAGCATGCTCGCGGCGGAATTCATCCAGCAGGGCGCGGGATCGGGCATCCAGCCCACGCCTTGCCAGCAGATCCGGACGACGCAACCAGGTCCGTCCCAGCGATTGCTTCAGGCGCCAGCGGGCAATCGCCGCATGGTCGCCGGACAGCAACACCTCCGGCACGCTACCCAGTGCATCGTGTACCGGCTTCGTGTAATGCGGACAATCCAGCAGGCCATCCGAAAATGAATCCTGCTCGGCCGACTGCGCGTCATTCAACGCACCGTGCTGCAACCGGCCCACCGCATCGATGAGCACCGCAGCAGCCAGCTCGCCGCCTGACAGCACATAATCGCCGATCGAGAGCTCCTCGTCGACCTCATGCGCCAGCAGGCGCTCGTCCACACCTTCATAACGCCCACAGAGCAGGGCCATGCGCGGCAGTTTCGCCAGCGCCTGCACCCTGCCCTGCGTCAGCCGCGATCCCTGCGGACTGAGATAAATCACGTGCGCCGGTTCCGGCGCGGCGTTGCGCATGACCGCAAGGGTCGCACGCAACGGTTCGATCAACATCACCATGCCGGGGCCGCCGCCATACGAGCTGCTGTCCACGGTGCGATGCCGGTCACTGGTGCAGTCGCGCGGGTTCCAGGTTTCCACCTGCAGCAACTCGCGTTGCTGCGCGCGTCCCACCACACCGACAGCGGCGCACTGGCGCACGAAGTCGGGAAACAATGTGACGACGTCGATGCGCATGACCCTCGATCCTCTGCGCTCCGGCGATGTCAGAATTCAGGATCCCAATCCACCACCATACGCCCTGCGGACAAATCCACCGAACGTACACAAGACCCCCGGACATAAGGGATCAGCCGCTCGCGCGTGCCGTCCCTCACCACCACGACATCGTTGGCGCCAGTGGCGAACAGGTGACTGATCCGCCCCAGTTTCACGTCTTGCGTGGTAACGACCTCGAGTCCTTCGAGATCGACCCAGTAATACTCATCCTTGCCCGGGGGGGGCAATTGCTCACGGGCAACATAGATGTCATTCCCGATCAACGCCCTTGCCTGCTCCGGATCGTCCACGCCGGGCAAATGGGCCACCATGCCCTTGCCCTGCACACGACCCTTGACTCCCGCGATCCGCGTCTCCTTGCCTGGCGCTGCACCGAGCAGCCACGGCTGGTAGTCGAAGATCCGCATGCGTGGCTCGGCCCAGGATTCGATCTTGAGCCAGCCCTGCACACCATACAGCCCGACGATGCGTCCGATCAGGACGCGCCGAACGGCTGCTGTCGCATTCATGCAACCGTGCTCAGGCAGCCTGCTGCCTGGCGGCTTCCTTGACCAGCGCGGCAACCTTGTCGGTCAGCTGGGCGCCCTTGCCCACCCATGCATTGACGCGCTCGATATCCAGTTCGAGGCGCTTGTCCTTGCCCGACGCGACCGGGTTGTAATAACCGATGTTCTCGATGTTGCGTCCGTCGCGCTTGCTGCGCTGATCGGTCACAACGACGTGGTAGAACGGACGGCCCTTGGCGCCGCCGCGCGAAAGACGAATCTTGACCATAGTAAAACTCCAGAATTGCCGAATGGGCGGCAGCGCGTACGAGACCGTACGCGGTAAACGGCGCATTTTAGCGGTTTTTCGCGAAAAGGGAAGACTCGGCCTCTTTCCAATGACCCGCTCCCGGGCGATGCGCCGCACTCGAAAGCCACTCGAGAAGGTGCGCATCGCCAGAACCATGCGCCCCCGTGCGCGAAACCGGCAGGAACCCGGGAATACCGACCGCCGCGACAGCTGCCGAACGACTGTCAGCCTGACGGCCGGGCCTGGCATTCTCGCACGGATGGGCAGCGCCATCATGCCGCATCCCAAAATGGCACTCCTCGTGGCGGTGCGGCACGGGTAGACTCGGCCCATGCGTGGCTGATACCCAGGCATGGTGCACGCAGCAATATGCAAGCTTGCGCTGGGCGTCGCCGGCATGGTCGCCGGCATGGTCGGGTTGGCACTGCCGCCTCCACGGCGGCGACGCGTGATGAATCCACGCGCCCTCGCCCACCGGCATCCGGCAGCCCGGGGCCTTCCTTCCGCCACTGCGCGACGGGCAGGCACACGACGAGCAGGCGGATGAAATGCCATGGTCGCTGCCAGGTCCGGCCTTGCCGATCCCCGCAGCACGTCGACCGGCGCCCCGCGCGGGCATCGGGAAACCTGCCTTGCCGACCCGGTGAACATGGTCGGCCGGAGTTAGAACCCTCATGCGTGCATCATCGACGAACCCTTCCGCATCGCCGGCCCCGGGCACGAAAACCTTTCGTGCCCTGCCACCCGGGATCTGGGCACTCGGCTTCGTCTCGATGTTCATGGACATCTCCTCGGAGCTGGTGCACAGCCTGTTGCCGATCTTCATGACTACCGTACTGGGTGCCTCGATGCTCACGGTCGGCACGATCGAGGGCATCGCCGAGGCCACGGCGGCGATCACCAAGGTGTTCTCCGGCACTGTCAGCGATTACCTCGGCAAGCGCAAGTTGCTGGCCGTGCTCGGTTACACACTGAGCGCCATTACCAAACCGGTGTTTCCGCTGGCGTCCGGTATCGGATGGGTCTTTGCGGCACGCTTCGTCGACCGTGTCGGCAAGGGCATCCGCGGCGCGCCGCGCGACGCCTTGATTGCGGATCTGGTGCCGCCGCCGCGGCGCGGTACGGCCTACGGCCTGCGCCAGGCGCTCGATTCGGCAGGGGCTTTCATCGGACCGCTGCTGGCAGTGGCTTTCATGCTGTGGCTGGCGAACAACCTCAAGGCGGTGTTGTGGGTTGCGGTGGCGCCTGCCTTCCTCGCGGTGCTGTTGCTGGTGGTCGCGGTGCGCGAGCCGGAACACTCGCGACGATCCGCCGAGCAGCAGAACCGCGTGACCCTCGCCGACATGAAACGGCTGGGTCTTCGCTACTGGCTGATCGTGGTGCTGGGGGCGGTCTTCACCCTGGCCCGTTTCAGCGAGGCGTTCCTGATTCTTCGCGCACGGGATGTCGGGCTCGCGATCGGCCACGTCCCGCTGATCATGGTCGCCATGAATGTCGTCTATGCCACCTTTGCCTTCCCGGCGGGCATCGCCGCCGACCGGCTTTCGGCACGGACGCTGTTGCTGCTCGGGCTTGCCGTGCTGATCGTTGCCGACATCGCACTGGCGCTGTCCGCCTCTCCGGCACCCGCATTCGCCGGCGCGGCGCTGTGGGGGTTGCACATGGCGCTCACCCAGGGGCTGCTGTCGAAGCTGGTTGCCGATACCGCGCCTGGACCGCTGCGTGGCACCGCGTTCGGCATCTTCAATCTGGTCAGCGGCGTATCGCTGTTGCTGGCCAGTGTCGTTGCCGGCACGCTGTGGGAAGCGTTCGGTGCCGCGACCACTTTCGTTGCCGGCGCGGCGTTTGCCACACTGGCCATGATCGGTCTTGCGCTCTATCGCCCAGCGGCCGATTCGGCACGCGGCTGAGAATGCCGGCGCCCGACCGCACTGGCGCGAGCGGGCATTGATCGCCTGTGCCGATGCACGCCACTTGCACGACGAACGCCGGCGATACCCTGCACATGAAAACGCCTGCCACGCCCGTGACGGCAGCATCGATGCCCACCGGTACAACCAACCGCCGAGGTCGATCCTGACAAGGATCATCCATCAGCATGGCCGGCGGCCCGGCGGCAAATACCTGCGGGCACTTTCGCGCAACTCCGGCATGGATCGCACCGGGCCGGGATGATCAGCAGGCGCATGAGGAAACGCAGCCCGGCATGTGGGTGGCATGGAGACCGACCTTGAGCGAACCCTCGCACCGGTCGCCGAAATCCGTTCCGCCTGTGCCGCGACTGGCCACATCCAGCTGCCTGTCACGCCCCGTTCAACAGACCTGCACATGTCATTAACGAGCTGACGAAATCACCCGTCTTTTTCTTGTGGCCATTTGACTCTGATCAACTGCGCCCGGCTCAAGTCCACCGAACATGACCATGCCACTGCAGGCAAGCCCCCCAATCATTCAAGGAGATTTACATCATGCGATCGCAGAAATTTCTGGTAATCGGCATCTCGCTCGCCCTTGCCGCCGCACTTCCGGCGATGGCTGACCAGGGCCGCGGCGGTGCGGGACAGCGTGGCGGCAGCATGCCGACTGGACAGATGCAGCGCGGCACGACGCAGCGTGATCGCCTGAAGGACCGGGACCGGCTCCGGGATCAGGATCAGATCTACGGCTCCCAGCTGATGACCGTATCCGAACGCAACGCGTATCGCAGCCAGATGCGCACGCTGAAGACCCAGCAGGAGCGCGACGCCCTCCGCCTGCAGCACCACCAGCAGATGCAGAAGCGCGCCGCCGAGCGTGGCGTCACGCTGCCGGACACACCGCCTCAAGGCACCGGCCCGGGCCAAGGCGGCCGGGGCAATGGCGCCGCGGTCCAGCAGCGCACCCAGCAGCAGATCGAGCAGCAACAGCGCACGGAACAGCAGTCGCAAAACGACGGCAACTGACCGGTGGCATGACGCGCAAGGGAGGAGCGGTCGACAGGCGCCCTCCCTTGCGCCATGCCCGTGCGCTCCACGCGGGCATCCGATCCCCACGTTGACCATTAGAAGGAGATATTTCATGCGCACCATGACGGTAGCTTCACTGATGACTATTGGATGCCTGGCATCGGGCCTGGCCTGGTCGCAAATCACGTTGATGAAACAGGCGCAGGGGCTGTTCAAGCCGATACCCGCCACCGCCCCACCGCTTAAGGGCAATGCCTCCACGCCGGCCAAGGTGAATCTCGGCAAGATGCTCTACTTCGAGCCGCGACTGTCCGCCAGCCATTCCATCAGCTGCAACTCCTGCCACATGATCGGCATGGGCGGCGTCGACCTGCAGGAAACCTCGCTGGGTCATCGCTGGCAACATGGCGGCCGCAATGCGCCGACGGTCTACAACGCGGTGTTCGATCTGGCCCAGTTCTGGGATGGGCGGGCCAGCGATCTCGAACAGCAGGCCGGCGGCCCGCTGGTCAACCCGGTCGAGATGGACACCACCGAGGCGCACGTGGTCGAACAGCTCAAGGGGATCCCGGGCTACGCCCAGGTATTCGCCAAGGCCTTCCCCAACACCGCCGATCCGATCACGTTCGACAACGTGCGCAAGGCGATCGCCGTCTTCGAGGCGACCCTGCTCACGCCGAACGCGCCGTTCGACCGCTACCTCAAGGGCAACGAGAAGGCGCTCGACGCGACGCAGAAGCAGGGGCTGGCGCTGTTCATCGGCAAGGGCTGCACGGCCTGCCACAACGGCATCAATGTGGGCGGCGGCATGTATGCCCCGTTCGGCCTGGTGGAACGTCCCGGCGCCGACATCCTGCCGCCCGGCGACAAGGGCCGCTTCGCGGTGACCAAGACCGCCAGCGACGAGTACGTGTTCCGGGTACCGCCGCTGCGCAACATCGCACTGACCGCACCGTATTTCCATAGCGGCAAGGTCTGGGATCTTCGCCAGGCCGTGGCGATCATGGGCAGCAGCCAGCTTGGTGCCCGACTGACCGATGACGAGGTCAGCAAGATCGAGATCTTCCTGGGTTCGCTGACCGGCGACCAGCCCGTGGTGACGTTGCCGATCCTGCCGCCCAGCGTGGCCACCACCCCGCGACCGAAGCCGTAGGATTCGGCCGAAGGCGATCGCGTGGATCGCCGGACCGGCCGCTGCAGCCTGTGGGATCGCCACACCCACAGGCTGTCCGTAATGGTTATCCCGGCGATCCCTTCGTGATGAACCCTCGCGATGACGAAGGCGCCGGGGCTTGTACGGTCCTTGCCCACCGTCGAGTGATCGATCCGTACATCGTTAGTGCGACAATTCCCGAGCAGCGCCTCGCCCGGAGCGGAACGGCCGTCCGTGGCTGACGGCTGGCCCATCGACCGCAAGGCTCACGTGCATGAAACCGGAAATACTGCAGCAGGCCGTGATGGATTCGCGAGACGGCATCACCATCTCGGACAACTGCCAGCCGGACAATCCGCTGATCTTCATGAATCCCGCGTTCGAACGGTTGACCGGTTATTCATTCGAGGAAATCAACCAGAAGAATTGCCGCATGCTGCAGCGGCGTGATCGCGACCAACCCGGAATCGCCATCATCCGCAACGCGATCGATGCCGGCGAATACTGCCTGGTCACCCTGCGCAACTATCGCAAGGACGACTCGATGTTCTGGAACGAGCTCAGCCTCTCGCCGATCCTCGACAAGTACGGCAAGGCAACCCACTTCATCGGTATCCAGAAAGACGTCACTGCGCGCGTCCTGCTTGAACAGCAACTGCTCGAAAAGAACCAGTCGTACGAGCAGACCCGGTATCAACTGGAGCGGCTGGCAGTGATGGACGGCCTGACCGGCATCTACAACCGCCGCTTCTTCGATGCGCAGCTCGACATCCAGTGGAAGATCGCGCGGCGCACCAAGGAGCCGCTGACCTTGCTGATGATCGATATCGACAACTTCAAGCAGTTCAACGACAGCTACGGGCACCAAGCGGGGGACAGCGCGCTGAAACGGGTCGCGACCAGCTTGAGTCGATCGTTCTCGCGCAGCTCCGATTTCGTGGCCCGCTACGGCGGCGAGGAATTCGTGATCCTCTCCACCGGCATGACCGGCAGGCGCGCGGCGCAGTTTGCCAACGCACTGTGCCAACAAGTGCGCGACCTGCAGATTCCCCACAGCGCTTCCAGTACCGGCTGCCTCACCGTGAGCATCGGCTATGCCGTGCACCTGCTCTCCACCGGCAATGACCCGGCCGTACTGCTGGGAAAGGCGGACAAAGCGCTGTACGCCGCCAAGCAGCGAGGACGCAACCAGTCCTTCGGCGGTTGACCGACCCGCGCCAGTGGGCGCACCTTGCCGCCCAGACTCCCAGCAGCCTGTCGGACCGAACCGTGACCACCGACACCACCGCCATCAACCAGCGCATGAATCGCTTCGACGGCCACCATCAGGTATGGCTGTTCGGCTACGGCTCGCTGATCTACAAGGCCGACTTCCCCTATATCGAGCGGCGCCCGGCATCGATCCGGCACTGGACCCGCCGGTTCTGGCAGGGCTCGCACGATCACCGCGGCACGCCCGACGCACCCGGCCGTGTGGTCACCCTGATCGCCGAGCCCGATGCCGTTTGCGCAGGCATGGCCTACCTGATCACCCCGCAGACCTTCAGCCAGCTGGACGCGCGCGAGAAGAACGGCTATCTGCGTCTGGCCACCGAATTCAGCCTCGACGATGGCCGCCACGTCGAAGGCCTGGTCTACATCGCCACCGCCGACAACGCCGCCTTCCTTGGTCCGGCCGGCGAACACGAGATCGCCCGGCAGATCGCGGCCTCGCACGGTCCGAGCGGGCCGAACCGGGATTACCTGACACGCCTGGCTGCCGCACTGCGCGAGCTGGGAACGCAGGACGCTCATGTGTTCGGGATCGAGCGGGAGCTGGCCGGGTTGGTCGGGCACGAAGCTGCCGGTGCAGCGCAATCGGGTGATCTTGCCGCCGATTGAACGGCCTTGCCCGCCCATCACGCCCGATATATATTGTGTGCAATACATTTGTGTCAAACATAAACTCCGGAAGCCATGCGGGCTGCCGGCACCACCATCCACCGCAAGGAGATTTCATGAACGCCCAAGTCGCGACACAGCCGGACGCCGAAGTCCTGTTCACGCCGATCAAGGTCGGCGAGCTGAGCTTGCCCAACCGCGTGGTGATGGCTCCGCTGACGCGCAACCGCGCCGGCGCCGGCAACGTGCAGACCGCCGTGAACGCGACGTACTACGCGCAGCGCGCCAGCGCCGGGCTGCTGATCGCCGAGGCCACCCAGATCTGCCCCGAAGGCCAGGGTTACATCGCCACCCCGGGCATCCACTCGCCCGAGCAGATCGCAGGCTGGAAGCTGGTGACCGGGGCCGTCCACGCCCGGGGCGGACACATCGTGCTGCAGCTGTGGCACGTGGGCCGCATTTCGCATACCTCGCTGCAGCCCGGCGGCAAGGCGCCGGTGGCGCCCTCGGCGATCCGTGCCGAGGCCAAGACGTTCGTCGCCACCGGCTTCGTCGATGTCTCCGCGCCGCGTGCGCTTGAACTGCACGAGATCCCGGCGCTGATCGAAAGCTACCGCCAGGCGGCCGCCAACGCCCGCGAGGCGGGCTTCGACGGGGTCGAGATCCACGCTGCCAACGGTTACCTGATCGACCAGTTCCTGCGCGACCGCAGCAACCATCGTACCGACGCGTATGGCGGCAGCATCGAGAACCGTACCCGGCTGCTGTTCGAAGTGGCTGCCGCGGTGGCGCAGCAGATCGGTGCCGGCCGCACCGGCGTGCGCCTGTCGCCGCTCACCTCGTTCGGCGATGTCTCGGACAGCGACCCGCAGGCCCTGTTCAACCGCACGGTGGAACGTCTGGCCACGCTGGAGCTGGCCTACATCCATGTCATCGAGGGCGAAACCGGGGGCGACCGCAATCCGCAGCCGTTCGATTATGCGGCGATGCGCAAGCCATTCCACGGCGCATGGATCGTCAACAACGGTTACGACCGCGCGATGGCGATCGAGGCCGTGACCAGCGGCCGCGCCGATCTGGTCGCTTTCGGCAAGCCGTTCATCGCCAACCCCGACCTGCCACGGCGCCTGCGCGAGAACACGGCGCTCAACCTGCCCGACCAGAACACGTTTTACGGTGGCACCGAGCACGGCTACACCGATTATCCGGCACTCGACTGAGCCCACGGCGGCGCGAACAAACCGACGGACCGTCGGCCGCTTGTTCGCGCCGGAAACCTGGTTCAGGCTGATGCCATGAAAACCACCACACTGCCGCCCGGCGAATCGACGACGGACAGCTCGCCGCTATGCCTGAAGCGGCAGCTGTGTTTCGCCCTGTATGCGGCCAGCAACCAGATCACCAGGCTGGCCCGTCCGGCGCTTGACCGGCTCGGACTGACTTACCCGCAGTACCTTGTGATGCTGGTGCTGTGGGAGCATGCGCCGCGCACGGTGGGCGAGATCGGCGCCCAGCTGATGCTCGACTCGGGCACTCTGACGCCGCTGCTGAAACGCATGGAAGCCAATGGCCTGATCACCCGCGCACGCGACCCCGCAGACGAACGTTGCGTGCGCATTGCCTTGTCGCCCGAAGGCCGGGCGCTGAAGCGAAGCGCCGGCAAGATCCCCGACCAGATGCGTTGCCGGATCGCACTGCCGCCACCGCGACTGGAAGCCTTGCGCGAGCAACTGCTCGCCATGATTGCAGCCATCGATCCGTCCGGCGACGCGTAGCGGCCCGCCCGGATTCCGGGAACGGCGCGGCACCGCGGGAATGGGCTGGCGCAGGAGGCACGTCCCGATACCCGGACAGGGAACCGGCCTGGCCGGCGAACGGCATGCGTGCTGGCTGAACAGATTCCAACGCACGCACGCCGTGACGACGGCCGCCCTTGAAACCGTTCCCGGCGATCCTATCCGCTGTGGTCGGACGGACGGCCGATACCGTCCGGTTCACAGCCAACTGGAGACCATGATCATGAACAATATCGTTCGTCATTCCGAATGGCCCGGCCGCGTTCTGGCGCAGGACCCCTTCGCCCTGGTGTTTGACCGGCTGTTCGACGGCAACCTGTTGCGAAACGGCTCCGCCGACGAATCCTCGGTGGTGACCAGCCAGTGGGTGCCACGGGTCGACATCAAGGAGGAAGCCGACCGCTTCGTGCTGTATGCCGACATCCCCGGCGTCGATCCGCAGGAAATCGAGGTGCAGATGGACAAGGGCATGCTGACCATCAAGGGCGAGCGCCGCGAGGAGGCCAGCCTGGACAGCGACAGCTTCTCGCGCATCGAGCGTCGTCACGGAAGCTTCCACCGCCGCTTTGCCCTGCCCGACAGCGCCAACCCCGAGGGCATCTCCGCATCGGGCCGGAACGGCGTGCTGCAGATCGTCATCCCCAAGCGCCCGGAAACCACGCCGCGGCGCATTCAGGTCGGTACCACGCTTCACTCCTGAACACGCAAGGGGCCAGCACCTGCTGGCCCCTTTTCACAGGCCGCTCGCAGCCGCTCGTTCGGGGCGGAACTGGCCGGGCCGCTTCAGGCCTGCCGGCAAACCGCATTCGAGTCGGACGTCCCGCGGATACGCCGTCGCATCGCGCACGGGTGGCCGCGACAAAACACCACGGTGGCTGATTCACCCGTGCCGGCCGCGTGTCCGGGCACGGCTTTGATGCGCTCCCGCGACCTCGGCGCAGGGCGGCATCGCGCACTGCGCGCCAGCACGCTGGAACGCCAGCAAATGCTGTTGCCACAACGATCCGTGCGCTCCCGGCGAGCAAATCAGGCGCTGGCAACAGCAAGGCGACCGGCGCCGCCACCGCCACGTTCGACGTGCCGGAAACGGTCCCCACATCGCCCGCCACGCACCCCTTGCCGCGGTGTCACCGGCCCGCCGCCGGAATCTCTTGCTCCGGATCAGATACACGGGAAAAGGCAGTCCATATCATCGCGCGGCCAGCAGCCTGTCGGACTTTGGTCGGCCGGGCTGCTGGTCCGGGCCATACCCGTTGGCCCGCGCAGATCGCTTGCACGCATTGCACATCACTTTCGAGTCGACCAACCGAGGCCCACTGATGAATCCTGCCGTCTTTGTGCATAAACAGCTGTCCTATTTCATCGGCACCGATGAAGATCGCCCCATCCATCTGTTCCGGGCACCCGCGTCGCCGATGTTCGACCACGAGCGTGCCCGGATCATCCTGCGCCGCATGGAGGTTCTGGCCTGGGTTTTCATGCTGCTGGTGCCGCTGTGGATCTTGATCGACATCCAGATATTTCCCGCGGAGGTCATCCGCCAACTGGTGTTCGGGCGACTCCTTGCGACCCTCTGCCTGGGTCTGCTGCTGGTGGTTTCGCTGGTCCTGGTCGAACGGGCATCCTGGCTGGTGTCGTACCTGTCGCTGTTGTTCCTGATGGCGATACCGGCGATCTTCGAACTGTATGCCCAGCCTGTCTTCAGCGCCTGGCTGCTGCACAACCCGCATGTCTCGGAGACCCAGGCCGCCGCAATGTTCCTGTATCGGCAACTGCCCATCATCTACATCTCCGGGCTGGCGCTGTTCCCGCTGACGCTGCTCGAATCCCTGCCCATCGCCATTGCCATTACCGTCATCGACGCCATCGTGGACATGGACGGGATGAACCTCAACGCGCTGCACGCCGCGCACTGGGCCGGCCTGTGGGTCGTTTTCGTGACCGGCGGCACGGCCATCCTGGCAGGCGTCCTGCAGTTCAACCTGTTCCTGCAAAATCACCGGCTCGAGGATTTCGACGCCGATTCGGGCTTGATGAAACGGCACGCGGCGCAGGAACTGCTCAAGCTGCTGTGGTCCGACAAGACGTCGAAGGAGCAACGCATCGGGATCGGCATGATGGCGCTGCCAAAGCCGCCCGTCGACGCGACGGACAGTCAGGCGGAGGCCAAATGGCTGTCCAACGAAGCGGAATTCCTTCGCCTGCACCTGCTGCCCGGGATGCATGGCGTTCGCTGGTCCAGCCAATGCCTCGGCCTGGTTTCCCGGGGTCATACGCGCCAGGAAATCGAAGGCATGATGAACGCCATCTACGGGCAAACCGCCACCCCGACGGGATCACACGGCAACCGGACCATAGCGGTCGCCGAACGCACGGCCGACAGCAGTGTCGGCCCGCAAAACCTGTTGTCCATCGCCGAGCAGAAGCTGAGGCGCGCGCCGGCAAAGACCTGATTCGCCCCATGCCGGGCCACGGTGGCTCCGGCGCGGCCATCGACGGCTCGCACTGCGTTCACGCAGGCGGGTGTACTGTTGCGCCGACGCCCGGCTGCCATCCGGAAGCCTGGCCCTGGCTTGATCCTATTCACGCCGACGGGAAGACTCTATGGCGCGCCTGTCGCGAAGTACCGGCGCCATCGTGGCACTGGCGTGCGGCGTTCTTGCGCTGGGTGCCTGCTCGTCGCTGCGCACCCATTACGTCAAGCAGCCATCGACGGCGCTGCCGCCGCCGACGGACACCGCCAGCGCCCGCTACATCCGGTCCGAGCTTGATCAGCATCGCGACAAATCCGGCTTTCGACTGCTCACGCGCAGCGCCAATGCGCTGATGAGCCGCATCGCGCTCGCCGATCATGCGCAGCACTCGATCGACCTGCAGTACTACATCTTCGACAACGATGCGACCGGCCGGCTGGTGGCGCAGCGCCTGCTGCTGGCCGCCGATCGCGGCGTGCGGGTGCGCCTGCTGCTGGACGACATCAACGTGAGCGAAGGCATCGACATGCTGGATGCGCTCGATGCGCACCCGAACATCGAGGTCCGCCTGTTCAACCCGTTCCACACGCGCAATCCCTCCATGCTATCCAGGACCGCCCAGTTCCTGCTCGACGCGCAGCGGCTCAACCGCCGCATGCACAACAAGTCGTTCATCGTGGACAACAACGTGGCTATCGTCGGCGGACGCAATATCGGCGATGCCTATTTCGATGCCGGCAACGACATCAATTTTCGCGATCTCGACCTGATCGCCATCGGGCCGGTGGTGAAGGAGGCGTCGCACGCCTTCGACGAATACTGGAACAGCGATGCCGCCTACCCGGTAACGGCGTTTCCCGGCAAACATGCCAGTCCCTACGGTCTGGCGCGGTTGCGCGTGAATCTCGCCAAGGAGGCACGCACGTTCGCGCAATCCGATTATGCGCAGGCGACGCTAGACGAGCTTCCCTACGGACCCTCCGCGGATCGCCCCGGCGATTGGTTCTGGGGTCCTGCCATGCTGGTCGCCGACCAGCCTGAAAAGATCGAGGCCACCGAAGACCAGCCGCGGCTACGCATCGGTCCGCAGATCAAGACGATGACCGATCGGGCGCAAAGGGAGATCCTGTTCATATCGCCCTACTTCATTCCCGGCAACGCCTACACCCGCTATCTCACAGGCATCGCCAATCGTGGCGTGGCCGTGAAGGTGCTCACCAATTCGCTCGCCTCCAACGACGAACCGATCGTGCATTCGGGCTATTCGCGCTATCGGCGGGCCCTGCTCGAAGGTGGCGTGCAACTCTACGAACTGCGACCCGCCGCCGGCAAGCAGCGGACGCAGAGCGCACCGGGGACATCGTCGGGCATCAGCCTGCATGCCAAGGCCATCGTGGTGGATCGGCAACTGGTGTTCATCGGATCGATGAACATGGACGAACGCTCGAAACTGCTGAACACCGAGATGGGCATCATCGTCGACTCCACCCCGCTGGCCGAAGCCGTGACGCAGTTCTTCGACAACGCCACGCTGCCGGCGAATGCCTACCATGTGGTGCTGATCGGGAAAGGTTTGCCGCACGCGGGAAAGATGCGATGGCAGGCAAGCGACAACGGCAAGCCCGTGGTCTACGACCACGACCCCGACACCTCGCTGCGACAGCGACTGCAAATGAAGCTCTTCAAGTTGCTGCCGATCGAAGGGCTGCTGTAGTGGGCCGCCATGCCCGCCACGCCGGCCCGCCATGCACGAATGCGTTACCGGTCAGTCACAAGATGCGCGCTCGCAGCGAATGCGACTGCCGGCGCAGGTGTGGGGTCATGAACAAGATCGTTGCCGCATGGATTTTCCACGCCGTGCTGGCGGGACCCGTGTTTGGCCAGCCGGCAGCTGGGCAAACGGCCGCCGAGGGTTTCATCGTCTGTTGTGCAACCGGCTTGTCGATGTCGGGGATCGACTGCGCCATCCGGTTCCACGACGGCCGGGTTGTCGATTCAGCTGTGTTTCTGCGTCGCAAACTCGCTCAATTCGCGACGCTTGTGGCCAAAGGCGCACATTGAACTGCAGAGCGATCAGCCTTCCGCCATTGCCTGCATGCCGTACAGAATTGCGCTGCGTCCAGCCCGATATCAGGCCTTCTTCAGGAAACACACCTTCAGCACCAGTCCCTTGATCTTGTCCGAATTGCCCTCGATGTGTTCATCGTCGCCCTCGACCAGGCGGATGTTGCGGATCACCGTACCCTGCTTCAACGGGATGGACGAACCCTTCACTTTCAGGTCCTTGATCACCACCACCGAGTCGCCGCTGTTGAGGACGTTGCCATTGACGTCCCTGACCACTACGCCCGCTTCTGTGGCCGCCTCAGCCGCCGCGATCGGCCACTCGTGGCCGCAGTCGGCACACACGATGTTGTCGCCATCCGGATAGGTGTTGTCCATGGCGCACAACGGGCAGGCGGGAATATTGGGCATGGCGTGGTTCCGGGACTGGATGGAGGAGTCCAAAGTATATTCGGTCGCTCAATCGATCACCGCAACCGACACTGTACCTTCCATCGAATCACGGTTCTGACTGCCCCAGTTCATGCAGGTGCGCCCTGCCGGGCGCACGCAAACAATGCGGCCGCCCTTTCGGGTGGCCGCGTAGTCATCTACTGGTGCGGGAATAGGAATCGAACCCAGATGCCCCGCAGCGCCTTATCCCTTGTGGTTGTTGGATTTCAAAGGGTATGGAAACTTAAGCAGGTGACCGAAGCCCCTCCCTCCAGAATGCCCTCTCCACCAACGTCCTCGAAACACCGAAAACCTGGTTGGTATGTGCAGCTTCCCGTGTCCCTGAAGCATCAGGCAGCTGTGGGGAAGAAGATGCTGACACGCCCGATGCACGCCTGCGATGAAAGCGAAGTACATCGACTGCGGCATCGCGTGATTGCAAGGCTTCAATCGCCGATAGCAACACAGTGACAAGTATGACCGGGACATGCACCAGATCAAGAAAGGTCAGCAGCGGTACTTGGCATGAAGGCGCGCACCGGGGTGGAAGCGGAATCGGGACTGGCGCACACAGTGACCACGACGCCAGCCAATGTGGACGACGTGATGGAGGTGGACAGGCTACTGCAGGGCAAAGGATATGTTTCTCGCTGGCAAGGTCAGACGGTGTACGTCGATGCCGGCTATCAGGGTGCCGAGAAGCTGGCCCCCGAGCGTGGGCGCCGGTGGCACATCGCCGTCAAGCGTGGCAGCGTGAAGACAATGCCCGAAGATGAGTGGAAAGATGTGACCGGAGGGCGCCACGCGTGAGTTCACGCGGACGGCTGCGCTCGTGTCGACGTCAAACCGATATCGACACGAACGCAGCTGTCAAGCCTGGATGGAGTTGGAGTTGAACTCAGTCGCAGCGCTCGCCGTAGTACCGGCGACGCAGGGCGCCCAAGCCAAGCAGGCCAATAATGAACATCGCCAGGGAGGACGGTTCCGGCACCGATGTGGGCGGTGTCACGACTGAGCCGTTGCGGACTTGGAACAGGAATTGTCCGGGCACGCCGTCGTTGGTATGGGTGACCAGCGAATCCGGGCCGCCGTCGAGCAAAGCACCGTTCACCAGCGAACCGGGAAGCTGGGCGTAAGTGCCCGCGGGATTACCCGGCTGGCCGGCGTTGTAGCCGGCTGCGGCGGAAGTGCCACCCAGCCCACCGGAGCCGCCACTGAAGTCCCCGGTTTCCCACTGTATCTGGTCGTAGTTGAAATAGAAGTCGAAGTTCCCGGCACCGGTATCGGTCCGGTCGACCATGATCAACTGGAACGTGTTCAGTTTATCCGTATGGCTGGAGAAATATCCGACACTCGGCCAAGTGACGCCGAAGGCAGTGCGCCCGGCATAGGTTCCGTTGCCGTAGCTGGCCAGACCGCTGCCGGCACCACGCGTGTCGACATCGCCGAAGAACGGGGCGATGATCGGTTGGCCGCTGTAGCCACTGCCCAGGCCGAAGGGAGTGAAGGTACTCAGCGGAGAATTGAACGTCACGTTGCCGTTGTTGTTCACGTACAGGCCCGTGTAGTCGGTGCCGAAATAGTTGGCTGTGTACGGCAGCGCGATCAGGCTCGTAGAGCCGTCGTCATTGGCAGGCAGCGTGTTCGCATCGAACCCAGGCGCCACCGTGGAGGCCTGCGCGACAGGCCCGACAACGATGGCAACGGCGATTGCGGCGAGTGCCAGCAAGCTGGCTTCTAAACGAAGGTTCGTCGACATTTTTGCTTCCCCTCTTCTACTTCAAAATTGACTCCTCCTTGCGTAGCATCAGCCGTGCCATTTCATGAACGCATTGATTTAGTTAACTTTCTCTCTGCATTAACCGCATTCAATCCACTGAATGTGTAAATTTTTTCGACATCCGATTATTTTTCTTTTGAAGCGACTGGCGGCACGTGCCAGCCTGTCCCCAGTGGGCGGGTGCCATTCGCGAACCAGCTCGGCGCCATGCCGGTGTTCATGTGCGCGCACCTCGCTGTAACGGAATGACGTGATATGTGCGCCGCCACAGTTGCCACAAATTTGCCACGCGGATACTGGTAAATCGAGATGCCCAAAGAAAAACAGCGATCTACGCCATCGGCATAAATCGCTGTTTTTAAATCTTGGTGCCGGAAACAGGAGTCGAACCTGCGACCTACGCATTACGAATGCTAAATTATATGCCTTGAAACCATTGTTGTTGCTGCATTCTACGCGAAATTGTATGCTGACGGGGACAAAACGGGGACAGTCTACGGCCGATGGCAACCCTCACTCAGCGTGAATCTGGACGATGGCAGGCGAAGGTGCGCCGCGGCGATGCGGCACCCATCTCACGGACTTTCCGCACGCAGGCAGATGCCGAGGCGTGGGCACGAAAGCAGGAAAGCGAGATCGAGCGTGGCGTCTGGCGCGATAGCACTGAGGCGGAGAGCACGACCCTCACCGAGTGCCTCGATCGCTATATCGATGAGTGGGTACCTCGCAAGGCTGATCCCGCCCGCGAACGCTCGCATGTGAATGCTTTGCGTATTCTGCCGCTTGCACGCCGCTCCATGGCGCGAATCCGCAGCACGGACGTGGCCGCTGTCAGGGATGCCTGGCGGGAAGATGGCCACGCACCGGCAACTATCGTCCGCCGGCTGGCTGTGCTGTCGCGCGTGTTCAACCTGGCGCGCCGCGAATGGGGCATGGATTCCTTGGCCAACCCGGTCGAATCGGTTTCCAAGCCCCGCGTGGCCAACGCGAGGAATCGGCGCATCACCAATGACGAGATCGACGCCCTTTGCGCGGCCACGGGGTCGGTCGAGCTGGGAATCTTCATCCGGCTGGCTGTCGAAACCGCTATGCGCCGTGGCGAGCTGTGCAATCTGCGTTGGGAACATGTGGACTTGCGGGCACGCACAGCCCACCTCCCACATACTAAGAACGGCTCCTCGCGCACCGTGCCGTTGTCCACTCGGGCCGTTGCCGCGCTCAAGAGCCTGGCGCGACGCATGGACGGCCAGGTGTTTGGGCTCAAGCCCGACTCGGTGACGCAGGCTTTCGACCGCGCTTGCCAGCGTGCCGGCTTGGCCGGGCTGCATTTCCATGACCTGCGGCACGAGGCCACTTCGCGTCTGGCCGATTTGCTGCAGGCACATGAGTTGGCGAAGGTGACGGGACACAAGGACATGCGCATGGTGCTCCGCTACTACCACCCTCATGCCTCCGACCTTGCCAAGAAGCTCGGTTGAGACAACCGGATTGCCCGACAGGGCTTGGCGTGACACAGTTCCAAGTCACAGGGGACAGTTGAGCATCCGTACACCCGGATCGGTCACGCTGTCGCCGCTCAAAGAGCGATGCGCATGGATGAAAGCCTGATCCTGACCGAAGCCGACACCTGCCGCGAGCTGGTGACTCCGGCGTTGCGGTCGGCCGGCTGGGGCACCGAGCCCCATGTCATCGGCGAACAGCACTCCATCACCGCTGGACGCATCATGCTTGCGGGCGGCAAGGCCCGGCGTGGCAAGCAGCGCCGGGCGGACTACGTTCTGTATCTGCGGCGCGACTTCCCCATTGCCGTGGTCGAGGCCAAGGACATCGGCCGACCGGCCAAGGATGGCGTGCAACAAGCACGCGAGTATGCGGAGATGCTTGGCCTTCGTTTCGCCTACGCCACCAATGGTCGACGGATCGTCGAGATCGACTACATCGCCGGCACTGAGCACGAGATTGATCGCTACCCCAGCCCGGATGAGCTGTGGCAGCGCCTTAATGGCGAAGCCGGGTTGCCGGACGCGGCGGCAAAGCAATGGCTGGAGCCATACAACCTCGTCTCCAACAAGGTGCCGCGCTATTACCAGGACATCGCCATCCGACGCGTGGTCGAAGCGATCCTGCAGGGCCGGCAGCGCGTGCTGGTGACACTGGCCACTGGCACCGGCAAGACCAGCGTGGCCTTCCAGGTGTGCTGGAAGCTGTGGCACAGCCGCTGGAACCGCAGCGGCGAGTACCGACGCCCGAAGATCCTGTTCCTAGCCGACCGCAACATCCTCGTGGACGATCCTAAGGACAAGGACTTCATCCACTTCGGCGACGCCCGGCACAAGATCAGCAGTGCCGATCCCAGCCTCGCACGCGACATGTACTTCGGCATCTATCAGTCGCTCACCAATGGCGGTGAGGATGATCTGTTCCGCCAGTACCGGCCGGATTTCTTCGATCTTGTCATCATCGACGAGTGCCATCGCGGCTCC
>JAGWNA010000057.1 GCA_028871555.1 Lysobacteraceae bacterium | reverse complement strand
TCAGCTTGTTGATGGCGTCGATCCACGGCAGGTGCAGCGGGATCTCCAGGCAGGGCACCAGCGGTTCCAGGCGCTCGGCCAGCGTGGCGTATTCGTGTTCGAGTTCGTCACGCCAGACAGGCATGGGCAAGGTGGCGAAATCAGTCATGACGTTCCGTGGGAAAGTGGCCGGGGCGGGTCGGCTCAGGCAGTTTCGCCCCGATGCGCGGCCCGTGCGGTGCGGGCGAAACGCGCACCGCGATTGAGCATGATGCGCAAACCCAGTGGGATCGATTCCCATGGTAACCGTTCAAGCATGTTGCGTGCAGTAAGCCCCAGCTCGGTATCGCCGGTCAGCACCAGGCGGCGCTGGAAGAACAACGTGTCGGCATCCTCGATCCGGCCGGCCAGCAGCAGCAGGTCGGTGGCGCTGCCGCGGACGCTGGCCTCGGCCTCGGCACCGGTCACGCACAGCCGGTTGTCGCGCAGCTCCAGCACCCAGCGCAGCCGCAGGTCGCTGACCTCGATCGCCAGCCGCCGTCCACGCATGAAGTCGAGCGCGCCCTCGCGCAGCGGCGCATCCAACACACGCGCCATCGCCGCCTCCAGCAGCCGGTGCTGCCAGCGCGAGGGCACCACCTGCAGCAGCGGCGCGAGCCGGCGTGGCGGCGGCAACAGGCGCAGCAGCTGCGGCGCGACGGACGAAAGAGAGGTCGGCATGGGCATGATGGGCAGCATTGTCGCGGAAAGGGCGCCCGCATCGCCCTGATTTAAGTCAACCCGGCCGAAGTCGACCCGATCCGGTTCCGGCCGCTCCGGCTCGACCGCCAGCCCCTGCTGGCGACAGGCATCGCCGATGGCAAGATCCAGCAGCCGCTGTGCCGTGGGTCCGGGCAGATCGAACCGGGCCGCCAGCCCCTGCGCGCGCTGGCGCACCTGCCGCTCCCGCGCCAGGTCGCGCGGCGGCACCCCGGCGTGCTGCTTCAACGCCGCCACGGCATGCACCATGCGGCGACGCGCGGCGAGCAGCAGGATCAGGCTGTCGTCGACCCGATCGATCACGCCACGCGCCCGTGCCAGGGCGAAGCGCTCAGGTGTGGGCAGGCGCATCGGCGGCCTCCATGGGCGAAATTCCGGAAATCATGGCATCGTCCCGGAGGGCCAGTGCCCGTGCGGCCGGCAGCAGCCCGGCATCATGGATGCGCTGTGCCTGGGCGGGATCGAAATCGGCATGCATGCGCTTTCTCACGCCATAGTCGGACAGCACCAGATGGGTATCGGCCACGACACCTGCATTGGCGAGGCAGGCGGCGACGCATTTCAACACGCAGCCGTCCAGCGCAAGGATACGCCGTCCGCTGCGCGCCGTCCGCACCAGGCCGCTGACGCCGCCGCCGACACCGGCAATGCAGGACATTTCGGCCACACCATCGCGGTCGAGCTTCAGGGCCAGGTGATTGGCCATCTGCGCCGCGCTGGAACAACCGGAGCACGAGTAGACGAGCGGCAACCTGGCGCTCATGGGCGGAACTCCATCGTCAAACGAAAACGTTTCGTGCGCCGGGACACGCCCAGGCACGCCAGCCACACGCCCAGCCAGGCCAGCAGCATCGCCAGCCCGGCCGAGCGCGCCAGCCACGGGCTCGGCCACAGCACGGCGGCCGGCAGCAGCAGTGCCAGCGGCAGTTGCGCCAGCAGAACCCGGGTCTTGTCGGCCTCCGGCAGCAGCCGCTGCACACCGGGCAATTGCACCCCGCGACCGATGTGACGGTGCAGCCCGATCCAGCCGAGAAAGGCGACAATCTCCAGCAGCATGCCGTTGACCATCAGCGGCAAGGCGATGCCCAACCCCAGCACGGCGGCCAGCAGCCCGCCGCGCGTGCCCGCGAGCAAGGCCGCTGCGGCCAGCGCCAGTAGCGTCGACCCGGCCATCCAGCTCAGCCGCAGCGGGCCACGGCGCGGTCGCGGCGCCTGCCGCTGCAGCCACAGCCCGGCACCGGCGAACGACAACACATAGATCGCCAACACGAGCCGCAACAGCGAGGCGTCGTCGTGCACCAGCCGCTGCCAGGCGCCCGCGCCCAACGCCAGCGGCAAACTGCCCAGCCAGACGGCCTGCGCTGCCGCCGGCACCGCCCGCGTGCCTTGAAACATCGGCACCACCACCCGCCCCACGCTGGCAATGAGAACCACCACCCAGCCCAGAATGCCCCAGCTGGCATGGACGTCGGTCAGCGCCGGCAGAGTGATGCCGAGCCAGCCGCCGAGGCCGAGCGCGAGGCAGCCACCGAGCAGCGCCGCCAGCAGCGCAGACGCCAGCGCCGTACCGGAACCCGCACGCAACAGGCGCTGCCCGCCCGCCATGAGAAGACCCGGCAGCAGCATCGCCGCCAGCAGCATGAACGCCATCGGCAGCAACAGGCCGCCGGCCAGAACACCGGCACGCCAACCCGCGAGCAGCCCCGCCACCAGCAGGATCGCACCGAAATTGAGCGATGCATGCAGCCAGGGTCCGAATCGCGCACTGCCGCGCACGCGCACGCCGGCCGCCGTCGGCAGGAACTGCAGCATGCTGCCGAACATCGCATTGCCGAGCACGCCGAGCGTGAAGGCATGCACCAGCGCCAGGGTGGCCGGCAGCCAGCGCGAGCGCAGCAGCTGATCGCCATCGACGATCAGCAGCAGGCCGGCGAACATTCCCCACAGCGGCGCGCTGAGCAGGAAGCGGCGCGGCAGCGACGCCGCCGGCGACTGCTCAAGCGCCAGTCGGGTCATCGCGATCGGGGCAGCGGATCAGCACGCACACGCCGCCGTCCGGCAGCACGGATACGCAAGTCTGCAGGCCGCGCGCCTGCAGCACGTCGAGCAGCGGCAGCGGCCTTTGCGGAGTGAGCACTTGTACCGCCTGCCCTGCCACCAGCGTACCGGCGAGCGCAAGCGCACGCTGCATCGGTTCGGGACAAGGCAGCTGGCGCAGATCGTATTCGGGCCACGCCGCATCGACGGCCCGCAGCTCATGAAATGTCCGGTTCGCTGACATGCCGCCATGGCAACACGTCCACCCCTTCGGCGCGCTGATCTGGATCAATCCGGATCAGGCCGACGACGCGTACCGCCATCGCCCCGGACACCTCCTACAGCGCCTGCCGGCCGTGCCACTCGAACTGCAGCCACAGCTTGGTGTCGTCGTGGCCGAAGCCATCCGCGCGATAGTCGGCCAGCTTGAGCAGGCCCTGGATGCCGGCCACCACCGGAAACGCGAGCGAGGCGTCCCATTCGCTGCCGTAGCGGCCGCCGCGGTCGGCATGAAAATCGTGGTAGCCCACGACCCAGCCGAGCTTGCCGGCGAAACCGCTGCGGCCGAGCTTGCCGCCGAGATTCAGGTAACGGTCGTCCAGGCCGCCGGCGGGCGTCACCAGGAACTGGTCGTCCCAGCCGTTGAACGCGTGCAGCGTGGCCAGCGGCGTCTGCACGGCGTGGCGGCCGTCGCCGCCCAGGTGTTCCCAGCCGAGCTTCGCGGTGAGGCCGCGCTGCGTCCACGACGGCTCCAGCAGCCAGTAGTCCGCGCCGTAGCTGGCCGGGTTGCCGGCGTAATCGGACTGGCGCGCATATTCGGCAGTCCAGCCCGGACCGCTGCCCTGCTCCACGTAGCTGCCGAGCCAGCGCACGCCATAGGTCGCCGTCGACGCACCGGGTACATCGCGATCCTTGTGCAGGTACGCATAGCCCACCCAGGTCTGGGCACCATGCACATAGGCCAGGTTGAGCAGGTTCGTGTCCAGCCTGCGCTCGCGCAGCAGCGGGTTGACGGCATCGGGGCCGGAGACCCGGTGCACGCGATCGAGCCAGGCGTAGTTGACCGTCCAGCCGGCGGCCGGCTTCCATTTCAGCGAGATGCCGTCGTAGGTCTGCTCGAACTGCCGCCAGCCCACATTGCCCACCCAGCGATGGTTGTCCAGCACCAGTTCCTGGCGCCCCACGGTGGCGCCGAACTGGCCGCCCTGAAAGTGCAGCCAGGCCTGGTTGAGCTGGCTGCCCCGGGGATCGGTGATGCCCGGATACTGCGTCTGGCGATTCGCGCCGCTGTTGTAACGATCGCCGGCACTGGCCAGCCCCACACCTTCAAGCATGCCGCTCCAGTGATCGCTGAAGCGGGCCTGCACGCCCAGCCGCAGCCGCAGCGTGTCGGCCCGGGCGTCCCTGGCGAAGGCCGCATCGTCGACCGATTCGTCGCGCAGCCGCGCATTCCACACCAATTGCAGCGGCGCCACCTGCGACGTCGCGGGGGCGGCCGCGCCGGCCGGCGCATCGGCCCATGCCGGCGCCGCCAGTAGCGCGGCCATCGCCGCGACAAGCAGGTTGCTCTGGAACATCTTCATTGCGGCTCTCCCTGTTGATTGCCGCGCAGTCTCCGGCGCGACAGGGAGGGCACTCCTGATGTGCATCAGGGCATGACGCGAAGTGCGGCCGCCGTGACAACTTGCCGCGCCCGCTGCTCGATACCATTCGAACGCTGGCGCGGTGGATGCAATGGTACTTATCCGGGATCTTCTGCATCTCATCGCAGGACACGTGGTGCTCGATACGTTCTGCTGGCGTCATTCCTTGCCATACATCCAGGTTGAGGCAGTTTTCACTTTTTCAGGCGCAATACTCCAAGTTGAATTCAACGATCGGCATTCGTTTCGGCCGGGGGCTCCGGCGATTGCACGATGTAGCCGTCCGCCTGCAGCCCCTTCAGGTAGCCATTGCCGCCGAGGATGCGCGCCATCGGGAGCAAGGCCACTGATTGGGAGTCATGCGTCAGCGTGGCCTCCGCTGCCTTGATCCATGCCTGTCTGATCCGGCTGGGCAGGTCGGCCATGCCGATCTTTTTGGCAAAGTCGGTGCCGTCGATGGCGGAAAGGCATGCATCCTGCTGCCTGGCGGACAGGATCCTGTCCAGCGCCCGCAGGTCGCCGGTCGCCCAGGCGTTCGCCCGTTCGGTGGCCTGCGAAAAATCCTGGTCGATGGCATCCAGGGCGTTGCCGAGGCATCGCTGGTCGTTCATCGTCACTTTCTTGAACTGCTTCGCGGCGCCACGCGGATCATCCAGCATCAGGAGATAATAAGTGTCCGTGACGGATACCTTGTCCCGGCCTGCTGCGGCATAGACGGTTTTCTCCACCGCGTGGTCGTCGGTGAGGCCCGATCGGCTGAGCGCGGCGCTGTAGAGCTTCTCTCCCGCAAAGGTCGGCCGCAGACGATCGACATCCCAGCTGTAACGCAGATACTTGTTTTTCTGCACGAGCCAGCGGTTGTACAAGTCGGGCGGCAGCACCTGTTGCAGCGTCTCGCCATCCGGAAGCTTTTTCAGTCCGATCATGGAGGGGATCAGGAACAGCCGACCCCAGAAGCCGACTTTCGCGCCAATTTCCATGCCCGGTGGCTTGAGCACCTGCTGGGATGAGGCGATCAGGTGCTCGACCCTGGACGACTCCCATTGCATGCCCTTGGGCAGCGGGGAAGTGATTCCAAGAATCCACATCACGTGACCGTCCCTGCTGACCTTCCACAACGCGGGGCCAGGCAGCACGCCACTCACCGCCACGGGCGCCAGAGTCACGGCGGAGTTCGGTGAAGGCCGAGCGGGAACCGTCTGGCCGAATGCGCACAGACCGGTGAACGTTGTCAGGAAGAATGCGGTGATGTGGCGGATACGGCTTGCCTTCTGCATGGGCTTCCTCGTGAGATCCATCCGTTCTGGAATCCAGAATTGCCATCACCATGAAACCGGAACGCCGTACCTGGATGCCGGGTCATGGAGAGCCAGTGCGGGCATCCGGCTCAGATGAGCCATCGTTCGTCTTTCGACGATCAGTGTCCATAAGAATTTTTCCGGTTCAAAAATCATCAAAATGATGGTAGTCATGCGCCGGGCAACGCCCGGCCCGGTACACGTCACCGCACCGGCCGCCTTCGGCGTGACGGAACCTGGAATGGGGTCAGATTCACTTGATCCAGGTCGATCACGCGATGATGAGAGGATGGGACTCGGTGAGCGATGGACTTGGCGCACTCGGCCGGTCCCGTTTCGGACGGCCGGCAACCTCTGGCCGATCCCGGCCCTTGCCGGCTCGATGACGCCCCGGCAAGCTGCGACAGGCAGAAGTCGACCCAAGCAGATATTGCAGTAAGTCATCCAGTGACTCATGTCGCCGCCTCTTGCGCTCGGCGGTGCGTTGGAGCGACCACTGTTTCGACGTCGCCCGCCGACAGGAGGCAGCCATGTCACAGTTCACGCAGCCATCGATCTGCATTCCGGTAACAGCGTGTTGATCGTCATGGATGGCGAGGGCAAGGCGTTGCTGCAGTCATTGAGCAGCCCCTGTGAAAGCCTTCACTGACGCACTGACTGCCGCGGTCGCTTTGGAATATCGGCCCCGCCTGTTGGCTGTGACGTTTGAACCATGTTGGGCTAGCTGAGCACTGGCGAGTTGCGTCAGCAAGCTGCGGCGCAAATTCGATCTGCGCCACTTCAACGACATCATGGTGCATGATCATTTGCGAAAAACGTGCGGGAACGGAGGCGTCTGGACTTGGAGACTCACGCCCTGCAGCCTGCTCCGCGAGCTCCGCGTCGACAGAAATTGGGGCGAAGTCGCTTTTGTCGGCACCATGGCGACCCCGTCACCGCATATCCAGCGGTGTTTCAACCCGGCTGCTTCCTGCCCAGATGCCGGGTGGAGTGGCGCGCTTCACGCAGGCGTTGCGCATGGGCGGCGAGCAGGTCGCCGCGGGTGATGATGCCGATCATGCGGCCGCAGTCGTCCGCGCTCACCACGACCAGCCTGCCGATACCCGATTCCACCATGTGATCGGCGGCTTCGCGAAGGGAATGGTTCTCTTCGACCACCAGCGGCGGACGACGGATCAACGATCCCACGGACGCAGCGCCGGCGTCCTTGCCATCCAACAGGTCGCGACGCGTGACGACGCCGGCCAATCGGCCGCTTTCGTCGAGCACGGGAAAGCCCTGGTGCTTCGCCTCCATCACGTTCGCTTCCAGCCAGAGGCGCACTTCCGCTATCCGCTGGTTTGCCCGCAGGCTGACGACATCGCGGCTGCACGCATCACGCACCAGCACCTGATCGAGATAATCGGCGCTGTACTCGGAAGGCACGCGCACGCCGCGACGGACGATCTTCTCGGTCATGATGGTGTTGCGCATCATCAGGCCCGACACCAGATAGGCCGCCGCGCAGGCGCCCAGCAGGGGCAGCAGGCCGTGCGGCTGCTGGGTGGTCTCGAAGGCGAACACCACCGAGGTCAGGAAGGCCCGCGATGCGCCCGCGAAGATCGCGGCCATGCTGACCAGGGCGGCAAGGCGCGGATCGATATGCAGCCACGGCGCGAGTGCCGCCGCCGCGAGACCCAGGGCACCGCCCAACGCGCCACCGATGGTGAACAACGGCGCCAGGGTGCCGCCGGAGGTGCCGCTGCCCAGCGCCACCGACCAGGACAGCAGTTTCAGCAGGCACAGGCCGATCAGGCCGACGAGACCGATCCGGCCGGAGACGACGGCGGTGATGTTGGTGTAGCCGACGCCGAGCGTCGTGGGCATGACGTAGCCGACCATGCCCACGACCAGTCCCCCCAACGCCGGCCACCACATCCAGTGGACCGGCAGCTTCTCGAAAGCGTCCTCGATGGCGTAGGTCAGGCGGGTGACGCCCACGCTCACCATGCCCACCAGTGCGCCGAGCAGGATGTAGCTCGCCAGCGCGATCATGCCCGGTGCGGCGACCACCGGCATGGGGAACATCGGCGCACTGCCTTCGAAGACGACGTGCATGCCGGCACCGACCACCGCGGCCAGGGCCACGGGAATCAGCGAGCGGGCGCGGCGTTCGAACAGCAACAGCTCGATCGCCAGCAGCACGGCGGAGACCGGTGCCGCAAACACCGCCGCCATGCCGGCCGCGGCACCGGCGGCCAGCAGGGTTTTCCGTTCGTCGGCCGTCACGTGCGTCAGCTGGCCGATCAGCGAGCCGAGTGCGCCGCCGGTCGCGATGATCGGGCCTTCCGCGCCGAACGGCCCGCCAGTGCCGATGGCGATGGCGGACGACAGCGGCTTCAGCCAGGTGACCATCGGCGGGATGCGACTCTCGTTGAGCAGCACCTGCTCCATCGCTTCCGGGATGCCGTGGCCGCGGATCGCCCGCGAACCCCAGCGCGCCATCGCGCCGACGATGAGGCCGCCGGCCACCGGCACAAGGATGACCCACAGCCCGGGGTGACTGCCTGCCGGACTGACGAAGCCGACATTCCAGCGGCCGTGGAACGCCAGGTTGGTGATGAGGCCGATCAGTGCAGTGAGGATCTTCGCGACCAGCCCGGCCGCCACCCCCAGCAACAAGGCCACCCCGGTGACCCACAGCACGCGACGATCCAGCGGCCGGAAAACACGCGGCATGTGCGCCGCGACCAGCGAGCCGTCGAGGGACGGCGACAACGGCAAGGCAGCCCGCGAGCGGAGCCCGGAATCATTCTTCTGCATTTTGCACCCGTTCGCCTGTTCAGCCCGCGAAGGCTACGCAGAATTTGCGGTCGTGGCTGGCTGGAAAATGAACGGGGTTCCGGCTCGGCGGCATTCGGCGCACTGAAGCATGCGGCAGCGAACCGGCAGGTCGATTCGTCGCGCCCGATCACCTCTTTCCGGGCTGCCTGCGCGGCAGCGAACATCCTTGCCTTTCAGCTTCGCTTCGCGCCGGATGTCGATAACGCCGCGATGGCGGCGCGAAAAGCCTTTCCCCGGTCGGCAAGTTCATTCATGCCCTTCCCCTTCTGCGGTTCTTGCTTACGTTGCAGGGTTGTAACTCCGGCGGTTCTTACGGTGTGCGAACGGCGGGCCAGTGGCATGGCGCCACCTGGGTCGAGTGACTACAATGCAATCATTGCAGTCACTGCTGGAGGGCTCTCCCATGGCCACCATGACCATCCGCAATCTGGACGACGACCTGAAAACGCTGCTGCGGCTGCGGGCGGCGCGACACGGGCAGTCGATGGAGGAGGAGGCGCGCAGCATCCTGCGCAGTGCGCTGCAGGCGGAGTCGTTGAGCGGGCAGTCGCTGGTGGACAGCATCCGTGCCATGGTGGCGCCGTATGGCGGCATTGAGCTGGAGTTGCCGACGCGTGAGCCCATGCGCGAACCGCCGGATTTCCGTTGATGATCGTGTTGGATACCAATGTCATCTCGGAGCTGTTCAAGCCGGCCCCCGATCCAGGGGTCATGGCCTGGGTGGGCGGCCTGTCCGGAAACGACATGTTCACCACGGCGGTGACCCGGGGTGAACTGCTGTTCGGTTTGCATTGCATGCCCGATGGCCGGCGCCGAAGCGATTTGCTGCAGAGACTGACTGCCCTTTTCGAGCACAGGCTTGCCGGGCATGTACTGCCTTATGACGGGGATGCCGCCGATGCCCATGCCGAGTTGGCGGCCATGCGACGCGCGCAGGGGCGTCCGATTGCGCAGTCCGATGCCATGATCGCCGGCATTGCGCGCTCGCGCGGGGCCACGCTGGCCACCCGCAATGTGCGGGATTTCGAAGGCTGCGGCGTCGCGCTGATCGATCCCTGGCACTGATCCTCCTCAGACTTTTCCGGTGAAGCCAAGCCACCCGTGCCAGCGCCAGCCCTGGTCGCTGCGCGGCACTTCAACGGCGGTGAACTTCCTGGCAATTTCATCCAGTGGACGGTCCAGTGCCTCGGCCTGCTCGCTCAGCTGCGCTTCCTGCCGCTGGATCAGTCTCGACCCACAACCATGAAAATTGGTGGCCATCCGCAAGACCCTTGCCTGCGGCCAGCTCTTCCCCTTGCCGGGCGAGTAGAGGACTTTCACCTCCAAGCAGGTGCGCCCTGCCGGGCGCAAACGGCGAAAGGGTCCGCACGTGCGGACCCTTTCGCCGTTCAGCACACCCGTTCGCGATGAATGCCTAGACGGGCTGTTCCACCACTGCCACGCCGATGCCCGGCGCAACGTCGCGTTGTGCCCGCAGCTTGGCGACGAAGTCCCATGCCATCAGCAGGGCGGCGACCGCGAACACGATGTCGCCGGGCATGCGCATCCATTGCCAGAAGGTGGTGGTGTCGTAGAACGCGAGGCTGCGCGCATGGGCGTAGCCATGCGTGTACACGTCCTGCAGCTGCGGCCAGCCGATCGGGTAGAAGTTCATCACGATCCACATCACCAGGCCGGCGTTGTACAGCCAGAACGCCCATGTGCCGATGCGGTCGCTCCACGGACGTTCGCCGTTGAGGCAGCGCAGCACCATGTACAACAGGCCGATCGCGAGCAGGCCGAACGCGCCGAACATCGAGGTGTGCGCATGGTTGAGCGTGAGGAAGGTGCCGTGCTCGTAGTAGTTCACCAGCGGCGCGTTGAGCGTGCCGCCGCCGAACACGCCGGCACCGACGAAATTCCAGAACGCCGCGCCGAGGATGTACAGATAGGCGAGCTTGTACGGGAAGTCCTTCTTCTGCCGGATGTGGCGATGCTGGTCGATCGCTTCGAGCACCAGCAGCACCAGCGGCAGCACCTCGACGAAGGAGAACATGCTGCCCACGCCGACCCACAGCCCCGGCTCGCCGGCCCAGTACAGGTGATGGCCGGTGCCGAGCACGCCGCCGATGACGATCAGGATCCATTCGAACAGCACCGCACGCTCGACCATCTGCCGCGACACCAGCCCCAGCGCCATCAGGAAATAGCCGGTGACCGCCGCGGTGAACAGCTCGAACGCCAGCTCCACCCACAGGTGCACCACCCACCAGCGCCAGAAGTCGGTGATCGAGAACGACGGGTTGGGCGAGCCCAGCGGAATCATGCCGAACACGTAGAACAGGGCGACCGTCAGCGTGCTGATCCACAGCAGGTGCTCGATCCGGAACAGCCCGTACAGCGAGCCGCCGCCCTGCCTGGACAGCGCCCGCAAGGTGGGCAGGAACGCGCGCAGCAGCACCAGGCACCATACCGCCAGGCCCACGAAGAACAGGATCTGCCAGAAGCGCCCCAGTTCCAGGTAGGACAGCCCCTGGTTGCCGAACCAGAACCAGTTCTTGTCGACCAGCCCCATGATGCCCAGGTAGTCGCCGATCAGCGCGCCGGCCACGATCGCCACCAGCACCCAGAAGATCAGGTCGACCAGCATCTTCTGCCCTGCGGGTTCGCGCCTGCCGATCAGCGGCGCCAGGAACAGCCCCGCGCCGATCCAGCTCACGCCGATCCACACGATCGGCGCTTGCAGATGCACGCTGCGCAGGAACGCGAACGGCAGCCACTTGCCGACGTCGATGCCGTAGAAGCTGACGCGATCGGTGTAGTAGTGCGCCATGATCGAGCCGGCCAGGATCTGCACCAGCAGCACGCCGGCCACCACCAGAAAATATTTCCACAACGCCTTCTGGCTCGGCGTGGGCGCCTTGAAGCCCAGCAGCACCGGCTCGAAGGTTTCATTGGCGGCCTTGGGCTCGATCCACAGGCGGAAGACCACCAGCACCGCGCCGATGGCGAAGAACACCATCGTGAAGGACACCCAGGTCCACAGGAAGGTGGCCTTGGTCGGGCTGTTGCCGACCAGCGGTTCGGCCGGCCAGTTGGTGGTCCACGAATAATCCTTGCCGGGACGGCGGGCCACCGTGGTCAGCGACGAGTACAGCAGGAAACCGGCGGTCTGCCCGGCACTGACGGGATTCAGTGCGCGGGCACGCGTATAGCCCCTGGTGAAATCGTCGCCGAGCAACGACGTGCCGATGCGCGTGCGCAGCGTGACGATCGCCTTGGCCACGGCGTCAGGCAGCACCACCTGCGGCCGGCTCAGATCGACGCCCTGCAGTTGCTTGCGCATGGCGCGGGTGACGCCGGACTGCCGGTCGGCGTCGAGCGCGGCGAAGGGCTTGCCGTAGCGCGCCAGCGCCAGGTTGTTCTGCACCTCCTTCGCCAGTTCCACCAGGTATTGCGCGGTGTAGTCCTCGCCGAAGGCCGAGCCCATGCCGTACAGGCTGCCGTAGTCCATCAGGTCGGCTTTCTGGAAACCCGACTTGCCGGCCACGATGTCGGCATGGGTCATGACGGTGGCGCCGTCGTGGGTGACCATCTGCTGCGGCAGCGGCGCGGCCTGCCGGTAGGTGGAACGGGTGGCGGCGGCCATGCCCAGCCAGCAGGCGGCGGCGGCGATCAGCAAGATCCAGATCAGCACCCGGCTGGTGCGATCCTGCGGGCCGGCCTGGCCCGCGGTGGGTGACAAGACGTTCATGCCATGTTTCCTCAATATCCATCGATGCGATGACGGCATATTGCGGGAGGGTGGCGCGGCGACTCCTGATGTGGATCAGCCGGCGGTGCGAAAAATCGGCGCGTTGCGCGATCGGTCGCTCAACGCTCGCGTGCGTTGCGTGCCAGCTCACGCAAGCCGGCGGCATCGGCGATTTCCAGCTGGCGGCCGTCGAGCCGGATCAGCCCCAGGTCGCGCATCCGCGTGAACTGCCGGCTGACGGTTTCCGAGGCCAGCCGCAGGTAGTTGCCGATATCGATGCGCGACATGCTCAGGCGCAGGCTGGTGCCGGAAAAGCCCTGGCTCTCGAAGCGTTCGGACAGATCGACGATGAACGCCGCCACGCGGGCCTCGGCGGTGTTGTCGCCGGCCAGCAGCGCGGTCATGCCCAGCTCCTTGGAGAGCAGGCGGAACAGCTGCCGCTGCAGCCCCGGCACGCGCGTCGCCAGCGAGCTGATCGCCGGAAACGAGAACTGGCAGAAGTAGGAAGTTTCCAGCGTGACCGCATCGCAGGGGTAATGCTCCGGATAGATTGCATCCAGCCCGATCACCTCGCCGGGTATGTAGAAACCCAGCACCTGCTCGTTGCCGTCCGGATCGACGCTGACGGTCTTCACCATGCCGGCGCGTACCGCGTAGATGGCCTTGAACGGCTCGTGATTGCGGAACACGTGCTCACCGGCGCGAAACGCGCCGACATGCTCGACCAGCACGTGCAGATCGCGCAGCGTGGCCTTGTCGTAGCCGGCCTCGATGCAGATGCCGGAGAACGCACAGGTGCTGCAGAAGCGCACTTCGTCGCCGTCGTCCGCGATCGGGTTGCGCCGCGGATCGACGATGTACTGGATCTTCCGAGGCATAACACCCGCTGGCGCCACGTGGCGCATGCTCAAGTCCGTCCCATCATATCAAGCGCGGCGGCCCCATCGCCAACGGGTGGGTGGGCATGATGACGCAGGATCGGCCATGCGTGCATGGTGTGTCGATAGACGATCCCGCGTCCTGACATGGATCGGTACGGCCATCTCTAGCAGCCTGTCTCAGTGCCCGGCGCACAGTGCGACGATCGCTTCGACGAAAGCCCGATCGAGCGCGCCGGAGGCATTCGCGCTGGCCACAATGCGCCCCTGGGCATCGAGCAGGGACACCTTGACGTTGTGGCTGAAACTGCCGCCGGGCAACTGGCGGTAGGCGATGCCGAGCACGCCTGCGAGCATGCCTTCGTCCCCGTGCTCCGGACGCGCCAGCCGGAACGCGGGCGCCTGTACATGGTGCCCGCCGGCAACCTTCCGCAGCATCGCCGCGTCGTCGCGCGCCGGGTCGAACGTCACCAGCAGCACCGGGATCGACCGGCCCGACTCCGCCGACACGGCATGCTGAAGACGCTTGAGGTATTCGATCTCGAGCGGACACGCCATCTGGCAGGAGCCGTAGAACATGCCCACGACGCGTGGCTCCCCGCGCAGCGCGTCGAATGCGAAGACCTCGCCCTGCTGATCGCGCAGGGTCAGTGCGGGAATCCGGTAGACCGAATTTTCAGGCAATGCCGCCACGGCAGGCGGCGCGGCGTGAGCTAGCGGCACGATCAGTGCGAGGCCCAGCAGGAACAACAGATGACGCGGCAGAAGCATGGTCATTCCCCGTGGATGTCGCGAACGCAGCGAAAGCCGACGCGCGGCGCGTCGTCGGCCGGTTCGAGCGCAGTCAACGCGGCAACGCGCATGATCAGCGCGTACTGGTTCTTGTCGGCAAAGGCCAGGGCCGAGCCGCCGCACAAGGCCAGCGTGGCGCCGGTGCCGGCGACGCGCGCATCGGCATTGGGAAACATGGCCGCGTAATCGCCGGTCCATTCCCACAGCAGCCGGTTGATGTCGCGCACGCCGTAAAAATTCGCGCGATGCCGGCCGATCGTGCCCGGCCGGTTGCCGCTGCCTGCCAGGATCGACGACAGCAGCGCCTGGTTGCGTGCCGGGTCGCCGCGCGCATCGCGCCGGGTGGCATCGGCGGCGGCGACGTATTCCCATTCGTACCAGCTCGGCAGGCGCGCCTGCTCCCCGGCACAGAAGGCCCGCGCGGCGAACCAGCTGACCTCGGTCACCGGTTGCCGTGCCGGTACCGCGGGGCCGGGCGTCAGCGGCCCCTGCCACGCCGCCAGATACTGCGGGCCGGCCAGCAGCGGCGACACCCGGCCGCGCCGCCACTCGGGGTGGGCGGCGACGAAGGCGAGATAGTCGGCCTGGGTTACCGGCTCGGTGCGCATCGCGAACGACGGCATCGCGATGCGCGAAGTGCTGCCGTCGATCGCCAGTGCGCTGACGAACTGGCCGGCGGGAATCGTCACATAGTCCGCGGCGATCACGGCCGGCGCGATCGCCAGCAGCATCAGCAGCCCTGCCATCCGGATCGGTTTCATCGTGGCCACCGTGAACGCAGGCAACCGGTGGTGCCGGCGGCACCACCGGAGCGTGATCACTTCGACTTGTCGCCCGCACGCACCGCCTTGACCTCGGCGGCACTGATGCTGCCGCCCTTGTTGTTGAAGTTGTTCAGCACGTAGGTCAGCACGTTGGCGATCTCGCCGTCGCTCAGGCTCGATCCCTGTGCCGGCATCACCGACTCGTAGCCGGTGCTGTTGACGGTGATCTTGCCGCTGAGCCCGTTGAGCACGATGCCGATCGCCCGCTTCGGATCCGCGTTGAGGTAATCGGACATCGCCAGCGGCGGGAAGGCGCCGGGCAGACCCATCGCGTTGCCCTGATGGCAGGCTGAGCAGATCTGGGTGAACACGCGCTTGCCGTCGGCCATCGCATCGTTGACATTCGACACTGCGGCAACCGCCTTGGGCGCCGCCGCGCCCCTGACCGGGCCGCTGGACACCTTGTTGTACAGCTGCGGCTGCAGCGGGCCGCTGACCTTGATCTCTCCCAGCGCGCCCTGCATGAACGCGCGCGTGATCGAATGATCGACCAGCAGCAGCGTGCCCGGCACCGGCGTGCTCAACTCGACCATGGTGGCACCGCCGGCCGGCACCAGCGTGGTCTGCACATTGTGGTTGACCAGGGTGCCGCCCTCGATGTTGACGCTGTCGAAGATGCCGCCGATGACGTGGAAGCTCGATACCAGGTTGGGACCGCCGTCGCCCACGAACAGGCGCACGGTGTCGCCCACCTTCGAGGTCAGCGCATTGGCGCCGGTCAGCGAACCTTCGCGTCCGTTGAACAGCACGTAGGTCGGCTGTTCCGCAAGCAGCTTCTGCATGTCGAACGACTGCAGGCCGGGCTCGTGATAGGTGCCGCTGGTGTAGAAATCGCCCTGCACCACGTAATACTCGTGATCGACCTTCGGCAGGCCTTCCGGCGGCTCGACCACGATCAGCCCGTACATGCCGTTGGCGATGTGCATCGGCACCGGCGCGGTGGCGCAGTGGTAGATGAAGGTGCCCGAACGCAGGGCCTTGAAGGTGAACACGCTCTCATGACCCGGCGGCGTCACGGTGGCGGCGGCGCCGCCGCCCGGACCCATCACGGCATGCATGTCGATGTTGTGCGCCATGTGCGAGCCGGGGTCGTTCTTCAGATGCAGCTCGACGGTATCGCCTTGCCGCACGCGGATCAGCGGCCCGGGCGTGGTGCCGTTGAAGGTCCAGAACGTGTAGCGCACGCCGTCGGCCATTTCCTTCACGACCTCGCGGGTTTCGAGGCGCACGATCACGCGCGCCGGATAGTTGCGGTGGATCGGTGCCGGTACGTTCGGCGGATCGACCAGTTTTTCCTCGATCGGTGCGCCCTGCGGCGGACCGAAATCGCCGGCGAGCGTGGCGCGCGGCGCCGCGGCGGATGGCATCGCGCAGATGGCGATCGCCAGCAGGCTGGCCGTGACCAGGACGGTGGACAGCAGTCGTGACATGGTGTTCTCCCTCGATGGACTCTCTGGGCGTGGAGCCTAGGCGATGACTGTCGCCCGATCCTGATCTGGATCAGACCTGCGCGCAATTCGGCTCGCCTGCGACAGCCCGCCACAGCAGGCGCAGCCACGACAACCTCGATGTGCATTTGTGGAACGCAGTTGTGGGAACGGCTTTTGTGGCAGCAGCTTCAGCCCGGCTTGCCGTCCGCACGCGGGGTCAGCCAGATCCACGCCGAGCGCAGCACCCAGGGCAGGAACGCGAGCAGCCAGCCATACGCGGCGATCACCAGCCACAGATACATGTCGCCGCCCAGCTCGGCCCGGATCCGCAGCAGCACCACCATCTGCAACAGTCCGAAACACAGCCACGCCACCGCGCCCATCTGCAGCAGCCGGCCGGAATGCCCCTGCGTCACCCGCGTGACCATCGCCACCAGCATCGAGCCGAAGAAACCGATCCCCAGCGCATGCAGCGGCGCGCGGCCGAGCACGAACTGTCCGCTCCCGGCGTAGATCACGTCCTGCACGGCATACAGCGCAAACGCCAGCGGCAGCCAGCCGAACGCCAGATGCAGCACCGCCAGCAACCCCGGGCGCATCGCCTTCCACGGCTGCCATGCCCACGCATGCCAGCCGAACACCAGCGCCAGCGGCACATCCGCCGCCCACAGCCAGCCGCGCACGCCACGCCACTCCAGCAACGCATGCGCCAGCAGCAGCGTCCACACCAGCGGCAGGCTCCAGCGCGGCCGCCGCACCCGATACCCGGCCAGCACATTGCCGCTGAAGAACGGCAGCATCCGGTGCACCACAGTGAAGAATATCGGCAGCAGCCAGCCGAACGTGCCCAGCCGGATCGCCAGCGTCGCGCAGGCGCCCGGCCCGCCGAACAGGTAGGCCAGGAACGCGATCAGCCCCGCCGTGCCCAGCGCCAGCGCCAGCAGACACGAAAGGGCGTGATCGTTGCGCTGCTCCGACGCGCGGTACACCGCCAGCAGGCCGAGCATGCCCAGCAGATAACCGCCCAGCATCGCGATGAACCCGAGCCGCAGCAGCCACGGCAAGCCGAGCAGCCCCAGTGTCGCCAACACGTAGCCGCCGAACACGCTCCCTGCCACCGGCACGTAGCGCGCACGCGGCAAGGCCGGCCGGTTCAGCCAGCGCGGAAACACCGTCAACAGGAAGCCGAACATGAAAAGCGGAAACATGCCGTACTGGATCAGCATGGCATGTGCCCAACCCGGCGGAATCGACGGTTGCGGCCAGTGCGGCAGGCCGAAGCGCAGCGCGGAAAGCTCCACCGCCCACCAGGCCATGCCGAGCAGCACCGCGACGGAACCGGCCAGAAACAGCAAGCGGTGCGGCGCCGAGGCCAGCAGGGCCGGCAGCTGCGCCAGCGAGAAGGGTTCGGGTACGGCGGGTTTCCGGAAATCGCGCATGGGCTGCCTCACAGTGCAGAAGAAGCCCCATCCTCGCCGCCGGCGCCGGCGACCGTCATGACCTGGGTCATGACCGCGGCGCGTCGGCGAATCCCGTATAGCCCGGTTTTCGGCACCGGAGCGTAGGAGCGCACCCTGTGCGCGAAAACACGGCGCTGCGCGGCTACACGATTCGCGCACAGGGTGCGCTCCTACAATTTGGGGTTATTCGAGGTGCGGTGCCTCAGCCTGGCAACAGGTTCTGCCCGACGACGCGCAGCGCGGCCGGATCGCGGATGGTCAGCTCGCGCCCCTCGATCTCGATCAGTTCCTGGCTGCGGAAGCGGCTCAGCACCCGGCTCACCGTCTCGGCGGCCAGGCGCAGGTAGTTGGCGATGTCGCCGCGCGACATGCTCAGATGGAACCGGATGCCGGAAAAGCCGCGCGCCGCATAGCGTTCGCCCAGATCGACGATGAAGGCGGCCATCCGCTCGTCCGCGCTGTGGTCGCCGGCCAGCAGCGTGCCGGTGCCCAGTTCCTTGCTGAGCAGGCGGAACAGGTGCTGCTGCACCGCCGGCATGCGCGAAGCCAGCGCGCTCATGGCGGGAAACTGGAAACGGCAGAACTGCGAGGTCTCCAGCGCGATGGCGTCGCAGGGAAACTGATCCGGATAGATCGCATTGAGGCCGATCACTTCACCGGGCAGGTAGAAACCCAGCACCTGCTCGCGCCCATCCTTGTCGACCACGCTGGTCTTGACCGTGCCCGAGCGCACCGCGTAGATCGAGCGGAACGGATCGCCGTAGCGGAAGATGTACTCGCCGTTGCGATAAGGCCCCACATGCTCGACCAGGCAATGCAGCGCGTTCAGCTCGGGCTTGCCGTGCCCCACGGCGTTGCACGCGCCGGAAAACGAGCAGCTGTGGCAGAAATTGGCCTCATTGCCATCGTCGGTGATCAAACCAGACGAATCGGGCAACCGGCCGGCCGGGTTGTTGGGACGCATGTCTGAAAAGCCTGTGTTGATCGCCAGACGTACCGGACGCGACCGGATCAGGCGTGATCAGATCGTGCGCGAATAACGTGCCGGCTGCGTTGCCCCCGCAAGATACGCATCGAAGCACATGGCGATTATACGCAGCAAAAGCCGCCCCCGCGACGTCACCTGGATCAGCCGCGCGTCCAGCGTGACCAGCCCGTCCTCGGCCAGCGCACGCAACCGATCCATTTCGGCGGCGAAGTATTTGTCGAAAATCAGCCGATGACGGGCGGCGAAGGCCGGCATGTCCAGTTCGCCGTGGCACATCAGCTCGCTGATCACCTCGCGCCGGATCACGTCGTCGTCGTCCAGTTCCAGCCCGCGCACGATCGGCAGGCGGCCGGCATCGAGCGCCGCATAGTAGCCGGTGAGATCGCGTGCGCTCTGGGTGTAATTGTTGCCGATGCGGCCGATCGCACTGACCCCCAGCCCGACGATGTCGCACTCGCCGTGGGTGGAATAGCCCTGGAAATTGCGCTGCAGCGTGCCCGCCCGCTGCGCGCGCACGAGTTCGTCGTCGGCGCGGGCGAAATGATCCATGCCCACATAGACGTAGCCGGCCGCCGACAGCCGCTGCAGTGCCTGACCGAACAGCGCCAGCCGGGTCTCCGGGTCCGGCAGATCGGCTGCGTCGATCTGCCGCTGCGGCTTGAACAGCTCCGGCAGGTGCGCATAGCCGTATACCGCCACGCGGTCGGGCGCCAGCGCGATCACTTCCGTCAGGGTCTGGTCGAAACCGGCCAGCGTCTGCCGCGGCAGGCCGTAGATCAGGTCCACGCTGGCCGAGACGAAGCCTGACGCGCGTGCCGCCTGCAGCACTGCGCGCGTCTGCTCCACGCTCTGGATGCGGTTCACCGCCTCTTGCACGGCGGGATTGAAATCCTGGATGCCCACCGACAGGCGATTGAAGCCCAGTTCGGCCAGGCCGCGCACGTAGTCGCCGTCGACGAAGCGCGGATCGAGTTCGAT
>JAGWNA010000056.1 GCA_028871555.1 Lysobacteraceae bacterium | reverse complement strand
GCTGCGCGGGGTGGCGCCGAGCGTGCGCAGGATCGCGATGTCGGCCTGCTTGTCGGTGACCAGCATCATCAGCATCGAGACCAGGTTGATCACCGCCACCAGGATGATCAGCGACAGGATCACGAACATCACCATCTTCTCCATCGACAAGGCGGAGAACAGGTTCGCGTTGGTGTCCATCCAGGTCTGCACCCGGTAGATCTGGCCCAGCTCGCCGGCCAGTTCGCGCGCGACCGGGCGGGCGTTGAACATGTCGTCCAGGCGCAACCGGATGCCGGTCGGGCCACTGAGGCTGTCGAGCTTCTCGGCATCGCCCATGTTGACCAGTGCCAGGCCGGAATCGAACTGCTCCATGCCCAGCTCGAACACGCCGACCACGCGGAAACTGCGCATGCGCGGCACACCGCCGATCGGCGTGGCGCGCAGCTGCTGCACCGCCATCGTCACCCGGTCGCCGACGCTGACGCCCAGCGTCATCGCCAGCTCCCGGCCGAGCACGATGTTCCAGCTGTCCGGGGTCAGCTCGCCGAGCTTGCCCTCGACCATGTGCCGGCCGATGTCGTCGACCTTCGGCTCCAGCGCCGGCTCGATGCCGCGCACCAGCGCGCCGCTCGAACGGCGGGCGCTCAGATACGCTTCGGTCTCCACGTACGGCGCGGCGCCCAGCACATGCGGGTTCGCCTCGGCGACCTGCAGCGCGTGCGGCCAGTCCCGGATGTTTTCGTCGACGCCGGAAACGGTGGCGTGCGAGATCGCACCGAGGATCCGCGAGCGCATCTGGTAGTCGAATCCGTTCATCACCGACATCACGGTGATCAACGCGATCACGCTGATCGCGATGCACACGATCGACACGGCGGAGATGAACGAGATGAACTGGTTGCGTCGCTTGGCGCGGGTATAGCGCAGGCCGATGAAAAGTTCGAGCGGTCGGAACATGGCAACCTGATCTGTGAAAGTCTGGGGAGGCGAGCCGATCAACCGGCCACCGGGTCTGCCTGGAGGCAGCGCATAGACCGCGTCGCCGCGGCAGAGTGCCCGAAGCGATCGGCCGCAGCAAGCCGATGCGCGTCGGCCGATGGCATCGGGGCTCGCGAAGACCGGGCGTTCAAAGGCGCGGCAAGGCCTCGCCCGGCTGCAACGTAGCCAGGCGCATGCGCAGGCGCCGGCGGATGTCGGCATCGCTGTTGTCCGGCGTCAGCAGCAATACCTGTACGCCCCGCTCCAGCGTCTGCAGGCGCAGCAGCACGAAACTGCCGAGCGCCCGGAACGAGGCCAGCGTGGCGGGTACATCCTCATGCGGGGCCAGGTGCAGCGTCCAGCTGTTGTCCGCACTCCAGCCGGCCGCGATGACCGGCGAAGCCGCGATCCTGCGCATCGCCACCGCCGTGGCCAGCGGCACGCTCACCGCGAGCAGCAGTTTCTGCCAGGGTACGAGCGCACTCAGCACGACGGCGAACACGGCCAGCGTGCCGATCAGCGCCAAGCAGTGCAGGAACCGTCGTGACGGCCGGTATTCAAAGCCGATGGCGGGCGCGGATGTCATCGATGATCGCCTGCCAGTCGGTCCGTGCCGGACGCGCGCGGCCCATGATCCAGTCCCACAGATCCGGATCCTGCATGTCGAGCAATGCGTCGAACGCCTGTTGCAGCGGCTCCGCTGCGTCGGCAAAGCGTTCGTCAAGCCAGCCGCCCAGCAGCGCATCGAGTTCGCTGGTGCCGCGGCGGGTACGCCAGCGCAGGCGTTTGAGACATGCGTCGTTCAAAACTCGCGCGACCGTCCGCGCGGCTCTTGTCGCTCACGTGCAATATCGGCATGAATCTGTGGCAGCGTTTTGTTCAGGCACCCCGACATTTGCGCATATATCTTCGGCAATCGCCCGAACGCAACGACCACCAGCATACGCGGCAAATGGAAAACACCGCTGACGATAAAGAACCGCGCAATCCATCGCGCGATTGCCAAGTCATCGTGGCAATGTGGCCATTGCTGCGCCATCACACCGGTCACCATGGCCGACAGGAGCACGAAAGCGAGCCGGATTTTCCATGATGCGCGTGGCAAAGAAAGCAGATCGAACATCGCAAGCATCCTTTCCAACGGGACCGGCCGCAGCTTACGTGCCGCGTCGCTCCAGCATCAGCTTCTTGATCTCGGCGATCGCCTTGGCCGGGTTCAAGCCCTTCGGGCAGGTGCGCGTGCAGTTCATGATGGTGTGGCAACGGTACAGCTTGAACGGATCTTCCAGGTCGTCCAGGCGCGTACCGGTATCCTCGTCGCGCGAATCCACGATCCAGCGGTAGGCCTGCAGCAGGATCGCCGGGCCGAGATACTTGTCGCCGTTCCACCAGTAGCTCGGGCAGCTTGTGGAGCAGCAGGCGCAGAGGATGCATTCGTACAGGCCGTCGAGTTTCCTGCGCTCCTCCACCGACTGCAGCCGCTCGCGGGCCGGCGCCGGGCTCTGCGTGCGCAGCCATGGCTTGATCGACGCGAACTGGGCGTAGAAGTGGGTCAGGTCCGGAACCAGATCCTTGACCACCGGCATATGCGGCAACGGGTAGATCTTCACGTCGCCCGAACCGCAGTCGTCGATCGCGCAGGTGCAGGCCAGCGTGTTGGTGCCGTCGATGTTCATCGCGCACGAACCGCAGATGCCCTCGCGGCACGAGCGCCGCAGCGACAGCGTGGGGTCGATCTCGTTCTTGATCTTCAGCAGGGCGTCCAGAACCATCGGGCCGCAGGCGGCCAGATCGACCTCGTAGGTATCGATGCGCGGATTCCTGTCGTCGTCCGGCGACCAGCGATAGATGCGGAACGTACGCGGCTTTTTCGCATCCTTGGCCGGGTAATGCTTGCCTTGCTGGACTCTTGAATTCTTCGGTAGCGAAAACTCTGCCATGTCCTGGACCCTTCAATACTTCTACAGGAGGGGATTCGGCCCCGACCGCAAAACAGTAAATGCGACACCTTATGTGCGGCCCGGACCGCCGCCCGCCCGATCAGTAAACGCGTTTCGCCGGCGGTACGGCCCCGACGTCGTCGGTCAGGGGTTTCATGTGCACCGGACGGTAATCGAAGCGCGACTTGCCGGCGTCGTCGACCCATACCAGGGTGTGTTTCATCCAGTTCGCGTCGTCGCGCTCGGGAAAGTCTTCGCGCGCATGCGCACCGCGGCTTTCCGGCCGCTGCGCGGCCGAATCCATGGTGGCGACGGCCTGCGCCAGCAGGTTGCTCAGCTCCAGCGTCTCGATCAGGTCGGTATTCCACACCAGCGAACGGTCGCTGACATGGACGTCCTGCAGCATGTCGTAGACCGCGGAAATTTTCTGCTTGCCTTCGGCCAGCGTCGCGCCGGTGCGGAACACCGTGGCGTCCTTCTGCATGGTCTGCTGCATCGCTGCGCGGATTTTCGCGGTCGGCGTCTTGCCATTCGCGTTGCGCAGGCCGTCGAAACGGGCCAGCGCCTTGTCCAGCACGTTCGCCGGCAGGTCCTGATGCAGCGCGCCAGGCTTGATCAGTTCGGCGCAACGCAGCGCCGCCGCGCGGCCGAACACCACCAGGTCGAGCAGCGAATTGGAACCGAGGCGGTTCGCGCCGTGCACCGACACGCAGGCCGCTTCGCCGATCGCGAACAGGCCCGGCACCACCACATCGGGATCGTCGCCGCGCTTCTGCACGACCTCGCCGTGGTAGTTGGTCGGGATGCCGCCCATGTTGTAGTGGGCGGTGGGAATGACCGGAATCGGCTCCCTGGTCACGTCCACACCGGCAAAGATGCGGGAGGATTCGGCGATGCCGGGCAAGCGCTCGTTGATCACCTCGGGACTGAGATGCATCAGGTTCAGATGGATGTGATCCTTGTGCTCGCCGACGCCGCGCCCCTCGCGGATCTCGATCGTCATCGCGCGGCTGACCACGTCGCGCGATGCCAGGTCCTTGGCGTTGGGCGCGTAGCGCTCCATGAAGCGCTCGCCTTCGGAGTTGGTGAGATAGCCGCCTTCGCCGCGCACGCCTTCGGTGATCAGGGTGCCGGCGCCGTAGATGCCGGTCGGGTGGAACTGCACGAACTCCATGTCCTGCAGCGCCAGGCCGGCGCGCAGCACCATGCCGCCGCCGTCGCCGGTGCAGGTATGCGCCGAAGTGCAGGAGAAGTAGGCGCGGCCGTAGCCGCCGGTGGCCAGGACCACCGCCTGGCCGCGGAAGAAATGCAGCGTGCCCTCGTTCATGTCGAGCGCGAGCACGCCGCGGCACACGCCCTCGTCGTCGAAGATCAGGTCGGTCGCGAAGTATTCGATGAAGAACGTGGCGTCGTGCGCCAGCGCCTGCTGGTACAGCGTATGCAGCATGGCATGGCCGGTGCGGTCGGCCGCCGCGCAGGTACGCTGCGCCGTGCCCTTGCCGTAATGCGTGGTCATGCCGCCGAACGGGCGCTGGTAGATCTTGCCTTCCTCGGTACGCGAGAACGGCACGCCGTAATGCTCCAGCTCGATCACGGCGGCGGGCGCGTTCTTGCACATGTACTCGATCGCGTCCTGGTCGCCGAGCCAGTCGGAGCCCTTGATCGTGTCGTAGAAATGGAAGCGCCAGTCGTCCTCGCCCATGTTGCCGAGTGCGGCCGAGATGCCGCCCTGCGCCGCCACCGTATGCGAACGGGTCGGGAACACCTTGCTGATGCAGGCGGCCTTGAGGCCTTTCTCGGCCAGGCCGAACGTGGCGCGCAGGCCCGCGCCGCCGGCGCCGACCACGATCACGTCGTACTTGTGCTGCTGGATCTTGTAGCTTTCCATCGAACTTCAGACTCCCAATGCGATGCGCAGTACAGCCAGCACGCCCATCAGTGCGCCCAGCACGGCGAGAAACTTGACCAGCACCAGCAGGAAGATTTCCCTCCAGCGGGTGTGCACGTAATCCTCGATCACCACCTGCAGGCCGAGCGCGGCATGCCAGAACGCGGCGACCACGAAGGCGATCAGCAGTACCGCATTCCATGGTCTGCCGACCGTGTAATGTGCGGTGGCGTAGTCGGCATGCAGCAGGCCGAGCACCAGGATCACGAACCAGCTGCCCAGTACCACCAGCGCCACCGCCGTGATGCGCTGGGTCCACCAGTGGCCGACGCCGGACTGCGCCGAACCGAGTCCGCGTGCCCGCTTCAGCGGGTGCTGCAGATCGTTCGCGCTCATGCCACACCTCCGGTCATCAGCACATAAGCCCATACGATGACGGTCAACACGACGCTGCCGATCACCGACAGCCAGCTCGAGCGCACGAACTGGGGAATCTCGTAGCCCGCGCCGGTGTCCTGGATCAGGTGGCGAATGCCGTTGCACAGGTGGTAGAACAAGGCCCAGCTCCAACCGAACAGCAGGAGCAGCCCGGCCGGACTGCCGACGCAGACCTTGAACTGATCGAAGCTCCGCTGGCCGCCGGCCAGCTCGAGCAGCCCCCACAGGACGAGCAGCGTGCCGAAGGCCAGGACCACACCGGTAACGCGATGCACGATGGAACTGACCATCTGCACTTGCCATCGGTAAACCTGAAGATGCGGAGAGAGCGGTCGTCGCGTATCTGCCATGGCGGCTTTCCTGAGTGGAATCGCTGATGTCGATCTGATGTCCATGTCCGCCTGCCTGCCGACCTTGCAGATCCACGGTGCGCTCGACGACTGACGCGACTACGCCAGCTCAGAAGTCGATACAGCGCCCATTTTTTTCCCAATCGCCGTAACGGGTGGGATCAAGAACCGGCCGCTCCGCTTGTGCCTTTTCAGGCATCGAACGATTGGGCACGACGGTTGATTCCACCGGGACGGGGGCAGGGTTTGGCTCTGCTGGCGAGGAGGTATCGGACATGGTTTTTGTTAGCCAACGAAGGTTAATACTTGCTGTTGGTCAGCACAACCTCCTTCTCGGCGGCTCACCACGACGATGGCATCGTCCGTCCGCACGAACCGGCAGCTGCACGGGAGTGATCCGTCGCTCCCTTGCGTCCGCACCCGATTACCCCAATCCTTCATTTCATGCTGACACCTTACCGTGCCGAAACCGTGCTGATCGAAGGGCCCGACGCCATGGCGTTCGCGAATGCCCAGTTCAGCAGCAAGGTCGCCGCTCTTGCGACGGGCCAGTGGCAGTTCAGCGCGTGGCTCGATCCGCAAGGACGCGTGCGCGAGCTGTTCCAGCTGGCCCGGATCGCCGATGATCGATTGCTTTTGTTGTTGCGCGGCGGCGGTGCTGCGCCGGTGGCCGAAGCGCTGCGACGTTTCGTGTTCCGTTCGAAACTCGCCGTCGCTGCCGCTGCGCCACGAACATTGACCACGGGACCGGCGCTGCCGATGCATGCCATCCTCGACGAGGGGGACGCGCTGTCGCTCGGCTGTGGCAGCCACAGCATGCGGATCGCCGCGGCAACGGGCGGTGACCACCATTGGCGCCTGCTGCAGCTGCATGAGGGTTGGCCATGGCTGCCCGAACCGGCATTGAACGATTTGTTGCCGCCCGCGTTGTCGCTGCAGCGACTGCAGGCTGTCGCCATCGACAAGGGCTGTTATCCGGGCCAGGAAATCGTGGCGCGATTGCACTACCGGGGCGGATACCGACAACGCCTTTACAGCGTCGAATTGTCGCAGGCGGCGGCTGGCGGCGAAGCATTGCGCATGCACGGAACCGTTGCCGGGCGCCTGCTCGACGTCGTCGTCACCGATGCCCGCATCGAGGCGCTGGCCGTACTGCGCGATGACGCTGTTGCGCAGGCGACGAATGGACGGCTGAACGCATTCGACGACAACCTGTCGATTCATCTCGGCACGGCATGGCCGGCGTGAACGGCATGCGGAATTTTCCGCGTGCCTGCATTCGGGAATCGTGAGTACAGACTAAACCGCAGGACCCAGGCACTTGTGTCCGAAGCGATCCGCCATTAGGCTCCGCCGATCGAATATCGCAGCATCCGGCTCATCGGGATGCTGAAGTACGCGACGAACCGGAAGATTCCGGATCGGCGCGACCCGGCAGAAGATCTGCCGGATGGCATGTCCGCATCGCATCGGTACTGATGCGAAGAGGTTCCTGGCAACACGGCCGAAACGGCACGCGCAACGCCAGAGCAGCAACCAACCAACCCGACCGGCACCAGACACGCCGATAACCAGCCACAATCCCGTGGCGAAGCGTCCAACCACCGATCCGGTTGCGACGAACAATCCAGGTGGAACGGCCTGCCCGCCCGTCCACCGCAATGGCGCACAAAGCTCGCAGTCTGCTTTGCGCGTACAGCACGTTGGAGGCAGATACGATGAACCTTTCCCTGTTGTTGTGGTTGACGACATTGTTTCCCCAACCGGTCGCCGACCATGCCTGCCTGGCCACCACGGTATATCTGGAGGCCCGCAGCGAACCCACCGTTGGCCAGCTCGCCGTGGCGGAGGTGGCGCTGCGGCGCCGCGATCGCGGCCAGTGGGGCCATACCCTGTGCAAGGTAGTCACCGCACCACATCAATTCGCGACCACCACCACCCCCGGATCGTTCGACATAACGAACCTGCACGCGTTCGAGAAAGCCTGGATGATTGCCGGCAAGTCGATCAGCAACTGGCAGTTGCCCGCCGCGAAACGCCACCTCGTGGTGCCCCATGCCGATCATTTCGCCACCATCGACATCGCTCCGGCCTGGTCCATCAATCACCCGAGAATCACGATCGGCGAACATACGTTCTACGCGGTGAACTGATCGGTCCGACGCCACGCGACCGGTTATCCCGTTGCAACGAAAAGGCCCTCGATCGAGGGCCTTTTCGTCATTGGATGGACATCCATGCATATGGACGTCCATATTGGACTGCATCAATCCATCGTCCCGCACCGATGATCCGGTTTCGAAGCGGAACCGACCGGCTCAGTGGGCGTCCGATACGGCCGTCACGCCTTCCTGCACCTGCACCCTATCGCCCGGATCGTGATCCATGCGCGTCGTGCGGGTGACTCCGTTGTACTCGTAGCGCACGTCATAACCGACGATCTTGTCGACCGGGTTGTCGACGGTTTCGCATTGGCGTTCCGTGGAGGTGGTCACCTGGCCATGCTGGCGACTGGCTTCGATCCGGTTGCCCGCATACCCGCCGCCAACCGCTCCGGCCACGGTTGCCAGCGTATTACCCTTGCCGCCGCCGATCTGGTGGCCGAGCAGGCCGCCCACGACCGCACCGATGGCGGTACCGGCGATCCGGTGCTGATCCTTCGGCGGCGCGGTATGCGTGACCACTTGATCGTGGCAAACCTGCCGCGGATTGTGCAGTGTCCTGCGAACCGGGGTGACGCTGACGACCTTGGCGTATCTGACGCCGCCATCCGCACCACCGGCAGCCCCCGAGGATGCGGTTCCGCCATCGCCGGTGCCGGCATCGGCATTGCGGTTGCAGGCCGACACGCTCACCGCAAGCGCCACGGCAACAGCGATACTGAGTACATTGACTGTCAGCTTGTTCATCATCGTCTCCTCCTGTTTTATGCGGCAATTTGATGCGGCAATGCCCCAACCCTTCGCCGGTCCGCGCAACGACCTGCGCCGCCATTGAACCGTCATCCGGCTGAATCGGGGCTTGCTCGCTTTGTTACGTCATCTTCACGTCGAATTTGCAGAAACTGCTGATTGCCCACGGACCTTACCAAGTCATGCACAAGCTCGTCGACAGCCACGCCCACCTCGACGATGCCGCCTTTGACGCAGATCGCGAAACCGTGATCGAGCGCGCTCGACAGGCTGGCGTGGGAGGCATGATCGTGCCCTCGGTCGATGCCGCCGGCTGGCCACGGGTCAAGGCGCTGTGCGCCGGCCATCGCCCGCTGTTTCCCGCCTTCGGCCTGCACCCGATGTATCTGGCCCGGCATGCGCCAGGCGATGTCCACGAACTGTCTTCATGGCTGGATGATGGCATCGCCGTCGCGGTCGGCGAGATCGGTCTCGATTTCCACGTGACCGGCCTCGACCATGATCACCACGAACGGGATCTGCAGCGGCACTATTTTGCCAGCCAGTTGCGGCTTGCCCGCGAACGCGATCTCCCGGTGATCGTGCATGCGCGGGGTGCGCTGGAGGAAGTGATCCTGACGCTGCGCCGGACTGCCGGCCTGCGCGGCGTGGTCCACAGTTTTTCCGGCAGTCTGGAGCAGGCGCGGCGCCTGTGGGCGATGGGTTTTCACCTCGGCATCGGCGGCCCGGTCACCTACGACCGCGCACAACGCCTGCGCCGCATCGTGGCGCAGATGCCGATCGAATTCCTGCTGCTGGAAAGCGACGCACCGGACCAACCGGATGCCGGCCATCGCAGCCAGCGCAACGAACCGTCCCGGGTTGTCGAGGTATTGCGCTGCGTCGCCGCTTTGCGCGACCGGCCGGCGGCAGAGATCGCCGATGCAACCACCGCCAACGCGCAACGCCTGTTCGATCTCGACCGGCACGCGTGACCCCCTGCGGACGCCGCTTGCAAGAAGGCTTCCGCATTGCTATCTTTTACTTCATTGGTGAAATGTTTTCTGGTGAAATGGCAAATCTGACGAAATGCATCGACATGATGGACGAAGGCATCGGGCGGGTAAGCCTGGTCATCCCGCAGATGCCCGCGGCCGAGGCCCGGCTCAGCCGACTGATGCTGATGGTCGGCTCCAGCCTGGAGGAAGAGCTTGAAGCAAAGCTAAAGCCGCACAAGCTCAACCACAGCGATTTCCTCACCCTGATGATCCTTTACAGCCGCCCGGACGGCCATTCCACGCCGGGCGAACTGTGCGAATTCGCCTCGCAAGGCGCCACCAACATGACACGCATCGCCAATGCGCTGGTGAAACGCGGCCTGATCACGCGCCGCGCCGGCGAGGCGGATCGACGCTGCGTATTGATCCACATCACCGCCGCTGGCAGGCGCCTGGTGCAGAAGATGCTGCCGCCGTTGTTTCCCCGCATCGGCGCAATGTTCACCGGCTTCAGCGAAGCCGACAAACGCCAGCTGAGCCGATTGCTGCGCAAGCTTGCGCACAATCTCGACCGCTTGAGCGAAGACCCCCATCCACCAAGGACGCCGCGATGAAGCATGCCTTGCTCCGCGTTCGCACGACGTTGGCCGCTGCGATGCTGCTGGCGCTCGCCGCCTGTACCATGCCGCCGGCGAGACTCGCCCGCCCCGCGCTGCGCAACGATGTGCCGTTGGCGGGCCTGGCGGTGCCGGCCCGTGCCGGCTGGCCCGCGGCGCAGTGGTGGCGCGGCTACGACGACCCGCAGCTGAATGATCTGATGGACCTCGCCATGCGGCAGGCGCCCGACCTGGCCCTGGCGCGCAGCCGCGTACGCAGCGCCGAGCAGTCGGCGCGTGCGGCTGCCGCGCAACTGGGCCTGACGGTCAATGGCAACGCGCAGTTCTCGCGCCAGCGCCTGAGCCGGAACGGCCTCATCCCGACCCGGTTTATCGGCCTGACATGGTACGGCCAGACCGACCTCGGCGTGCAGTTGCAATACGACTTCGACTGGTGGGGCAAGAAGCGTTCGACGATGGAGGCCGCGCTGGATCAGGCGCACGCCGCCGAGGCCCAGCGCAGTGCCGCCGCCCTGGCGATCCAGTATGCCGTCGCCGACACCTACTTCAGCTGGCAGGCGGATCGGGCGCGACTGCAGCTGGCCGACCAGCTGCTCGCCACCCAGCAGCGGTTCGCGCAGATCGCCCGGCTGCGGGTGAAACAGGGCGTGGATCTGCCGGACGAGGCGCAGAAGGCGCGGGCTCAACTGGCCGCCGTGCGCGAATTGCGCGTCTCGCTCGCGGGTTCGGCACGGATCCGCCGGGCGGCGCTGGCCTCACTGCTCGGCCTGGCCCCTGCGCAGATGCCGCCGCTGCAGGCCCGCCCGTTGCCTCCGATCGAACGCGGCGTACCGGCCGATGCCGGGCTGGACCTCATCGCGCGCCGCCCGGACATCGCCGCCAGCCGCTGGCAGGTCGAGGCCGCGCTGCGACAGACCGACGCCGCACGCGCCGAATTCTTTCCGGACGTCAGCATCAGCGCTCTGGCCGGCCTGTCCAGCATCGACATCGACAAGCTGTCCTCCGCCGAAAGCCGGACCTTTGCGCTGACTCCGGCCGTGCATCTGCCGATCTTCAACAACGGCCTGCTCAAGGCCAACTACGGCTACAGCCGGGCCCGACTGGAGGCCGCGGTGGCGCAGTACGACAGCACCGTGCTGACTGCGGCCCGCGAGGTGTCCACGCAGGCGCTGGGTGCCGAGCAGATCGCGGCGAGTCGCCGCCAGCAGCAGGTCCAGCTCGCGGCGGATGCGCAACTGCTGGCCAGCGCGCAGGCGCGCCTGGAACAGGGCGTGCGCGACGTCCGCGAAAGCCTTGCCGCGCGCGAACAACTGCTGCAGCAGCGCGATGACGCCGTACAACTTCACGCGCAGGCCCTGGCCACCGACCTGGCCCTGATCAAGGCGCTCGGCGGCGGCTATCGCGGCAGCGACAAGTCCGCCACGGCGCCTGCGCCATCGCAATCCCCATCAGCCAGAGTTACCGCCGGAGCCGCCGACCATGAGCGCCACTGAGTCCGACCAGCCGCAAGCCGACAACAACGCCGACGACAGCGGCATGGCCGCCAGGGATCCCGCCCGGCGTCGACGCATGCTGCTGATCGTGACGGGCGTGTTCGCGCTCGCCGGGCTGACCTGGTTCCTGCTGTGGCTGCTGGTTTTCTCCACCCGCGAAAAGACCGACGACGCCTACGTCGGCGGCAACCAGGTGGCGATCTCGGCGCAAGTGCCCGGCACCGTGGTGGCGATCCTGGCGGACGACACCCAGCGTGTCGATACCGGTCAGGTGCTGGTCAGGCTCGATGGCACCGATGCCGAGGTGCGCCTGCAGCTGGCACGCAGCGTGCTGGCACAGGCCGTGCGCAGCGTGCGCCAGCAGACCAGTTCGGCGGACCGGGCCGATGCGCAGGTCATCGTGAGCCGGCTCGATCTGGCCAGGGCGCAAGACGATCTGCGGCGGCGCCTGCCGCTGCTTGCCGCCCGCGCCGAGTCGCCCGAGATCGTGCAGCACCTGCGCGACGGCGTGGCGCAGGCGAAAGCCGCCCTGGCTGCCGCGCAGGCCCAGGCCGATGCCGCACACGCCGCCGTCGAGGGCACCGATGTGGCCGACAACCCGGCCGTGATGCAGGCGCGCGCCAACTTTCGCGCGGCATGGATCGCCGCGCAGCGCGACGCCATCTACGCCCCGGTCGCCGGTTATGTCGCCCAGCGCAGCGTGCAGCTGGGCAACAGCGTGCAGCCCGGCCAGCAGCTGATGACGGTGATACCGCTGCACAACCTGTGGGTCGATGCGAACTTCAAGGAAAGCCAGTTGCGCCGCATCCGCATCGGCCAGCCGGCTAAAGTGGTGTCGGACCTTTATGGCGACGCCGCCGAATACCACGGCAAGGTGATCGGCATCGGTGCCGGCACCGGCAGCGTGTTCTCGCTGCTGCCGGCGCAGAACGCCACCGGCAACTGGATCAAGGTGGTGCAGCGCGTCCCGGTGCGCATCGCGCTGGACGATCAGGAGCTGGCCAAGCATCCGCTGCGCGTGGGCCTGTCCACCGAGGTCACCGTCGACACCCGCCACGACACGGGGCGCGTACTGGCCGTCACCCCCGCGCAGCAACCTGTGGCGCAGACCCGCGTCTACGACCGGATGGCCCGCCAGGCGGACGCACAGGCCGACCAGGTCGTTCGCGACAATCTTGCCCGTACCGCTGGCGCGAACTGAGCCACGCCATGGCCGCCTCGCCGAACGACGCCGCACCATTGAAGCCGCTGCAAGGCGGTCCGCTGGCCCTGCTTACCATCGCGGTCGCGTTCAGCACCTTCATGGAGGTGCTGGACATGACCATCGTCAACGTGTCGGTGCCGCACATCGCCGGCAGCCTTGGCGTGAGTCCCAGCGAAGGCACCTGGACCATCAGCTCCTACGCGCTGGCCAGCGCGATCATGCAGCCGCTGACCGGATGGATCGCGCGACGCTTCGGCGAAGTGAAGACCTTCGTCGGGTCGGTGCTGATGTTCGTGGTGTTCTCGATGCTGTGCGGCCTGGCCACCAGCATGCCGATGCTGGTGATCGGCCGGCTGCTGCAGGGTGCCGGCTCGGGCCCGATGGTGGCGCTGTCGCTGACCCTGCTGCTGTCCAACTATCCGAAGGAAAAACAGGGCATCGCCCTGGCGCTGTGGGCGATGACCGTGGTGGTTGCGCCGATCTTCGGCCCGATCCTGGGCGGCTGGCTGACCGACAACCTCTCCTGGCCATGGATCTTCTACATCAACCTGCCGGTCGGCCTGCTTGCCGCGGTGGTCACCTGGGTGCTGCTGCGCAAACGCGAGACCCGGACCAGCAAGGCGCCGATCGACGTCATCGGCCTGCTGCTGCTGGTGTTCGGCGTGGGCGCCCTGCAGTTCATGCTGGACAACGGCAACGACAATGACTGGTTCTCTTCGCCGCTGATCGTCGTGCTGGGCATCACCGCGCTGGTCTGCCTGACCTTTCTGGTGGTGTGGGAGCTCAACGCGAAACATCCGGTGGTCGACCTGTCGCTGTTCAGGCAGCGCAATTTCACCGTCGGCGTGATCGGACTGTCGCTGGGCATGTTCGCGTTCTTCGGCATCAACGTGGTGTTCCCCCTGTGGCTGCAGATCACCCTCGGCTATACCGCGACCTGGGCCGGGCTGGCCACCGCGCCGGTGGGCGTGCTGGCCTTTCTGATCGCCCCGCTGCTCGGCCGCAACATGCATCGCCTCGAGCTTCGCTCGGTGGTGACGTTTGCCTTCGTGGTGTTCGCCGGTACCGCCTGGTGGTTCTCCACCTTCGACAGCTCCGCCTCGTTCTCCTCGCTGATCCTGCCGCGTTTCATCATGGGCCTGGCGATCCCGTGCTTCTTCATTCCGTTGAACCAGATCTACCTGTCCGGCCTGCCGGCCACGGAGATCGCCAGCGCATCGGGGTTGTCGAACTTCTTCCGCACCCTGGGCTCGAGCGTTTCCACCGCGGTGGTGGTGACGCTGTGGCAGCACCGCGGCGAATACCACCACGCCACGCTGACCGAAAACATTGCCCCCGGACACCCGGCCGCCACGCAATTCATCGAGCAGTTGTCGCATACCGGGCTGTCGCCCATGCAGAGCCTGGGCATGATCGATCAATTGCTGACGCGCGAGGCACTGACGCTGGCGGTGAACGACGTGTTCTGGGCCACTGCCGTGCTGTTCGTGCTGCTGATCCCGGTGCTGTGGTTTGCCAAGCCGCCATTCGGCAGCGCCGGCGCGGTCGGTCATTAGGGATGCTCTGATTTTGCTCGTCATCCCAGCGCACGCTGGGATCCAGCGTCTGTAGACCATTGAACGCAAAGGCACTGGATTCCTGCTTTCGCAGGAATGACGAGCAAGAAGCCGATTGATCAGACCTTCCTTAGCCATCAGGAGCTTGCCGATTGCTGCGGCCGGCTGCTGCAGCATGCGCACCCGCCGGCGACTGGTGCATCGCAATATCTTCTGCTAGTTTGTCGCGCATGGCACAAACCAAGCGCACCATCAAGAAGTATCCGAACCGGCGTCTGTACGACACGGAAATCTCCAGCTACATCACGCTGGAGGAGGTCCGTCAGCTGGTGCTGGACAACGAGGACTTCGAAGTCCGCGACGCCAAGAGCGGTGAGGATCTGACCCGTTCGGTACTGCTGCAGATCATCTCCGAGCACGAGGACAAGGGGCAGCCGATGCTGTCGCCGCAGCTGCTCAGCCAGATCATCCGCTTCTACGGCAACTCGCTGCAGGGCTTCATGGGACCTTACCTGGAGCGCAGCCTGCAGGTGTTCCTGGATCAGCAGACCCAGTTCCGCAGCCAGCTCAACAGCCTGATGGGACAGACCCCGTGGACCATGCTCAATGACCTGACCGAGCGCAACATGGATGCCTGGAAAACCTTGCAGAGCGGCCTGCTCGACACCGCCGCCAAGGTCGTCCCGACAGCCGGCACCGGCCGCAGCAGCAAGAAGCCCGGCTGATTCCAGCCATGCAGGGCGCACTGCGGTGTGCGCACTCGCGGCACTCCCCGGCAGTGCGCTGCAGTACAGCACATGCCGCCTTGCGGCATCGTCAAGCCGCCGGCGAGGAAGGCAGCGCCGAACGGCCGGTCAACCGCTGCCATCGCGCGAGCCTGCGAACCGCCAGGCGCAGACCTGGCCAGCCGCCGCACGATTGCAGTGACGTGCCACTTGCGGAACAGTGGCCGAATTCCCACCACGGATCGCAGCATGGCGCAGCAACCCATCACCCTGATTGGCGGCGGACTGGTCGGTGCACTGCTGGCCCGGCAGCTGGCGCAACGCGGTTTTGCGGTCGAAGTCTGCGAGAAGCGCGCCGACCCGCGGCGGGCCGGTTTCCAGGGCGGCCGTTCGATCAACCTGGCGCTGGCCGAGCGCGGCCTGCAGGCGCTGCGTGCTGCAGGGCTGGCCGAATTCGTGCTGCAGCGTGCCGTGATGATGCGCGGGCGCATGGTGCACGAGCACCATGGCAATGCCGGCCTGCAGCGCTACGGCATCGACGACAGCGAAGTGATCTGGTCGGTTTCGCGCGCCGCGCTGAACATGCTGCTGCTGGATGCCGCCGAAGCCGCCGGTGTGACGTTTCACTTCGGGCAATCGCTGGTCGAGGTGGACTTCGACCGGCAGCGCATCCATCTCGCTGACGCGAACGGCATCAGGCGCAGCGCCGCGTTCGACATCCTGATCGGCGCGGACGGTGCGGGCTCGGCGGTGCGCGCAGCGATGAATGCCCGCAGCCCGCTGGGCGAACGCATCGAACCGCTGGGGCATGGCTACAAGGAGCTGGAAATCCCGCCGGCCGGCGAACTGCCTGCCGCCGTGTCGCGGCTCGGCGGGAGGCACGACCAGTTCGCGCTGGAGCCGCACGCCCTGCACATCTGGCCGCGCGGCGGCTACATGTGCATCGCACTGCCGAACACCGAGGGCAGCTTCACCGTCACCCTGTTCCTGCCGAACCGACCGCTGCCGGCCCAGGGTGCCGCCCCCAGCTTCGCCAGTATCCCCGATGCGGCGGCCGCCGCGGCCTTCTTCGGGGAGCAGTTTCCGGACCTGCTGCCGTTGATCCCGCACTTCGCCGAGGACTACGACAGCCATCCGGTCGGCAGCCTGTCCACGCTTTATCTGGATCGCTGGCATCTGGGCGGCCGCGCGCTGCTGATCGGCGATGCCGCCCATGCGATCGTGCCGTTCCATGGCCAGGGCATGAACTGCGGCTTCGAGGACGCCGCGGTGCTGACCGACCTGCTGGCCGCCGCACCCGAGGACAGCGCCGACGCGTTCGCCGAGTTCCAGCGTGTCCGCCAGCCCAACGCCGACGCGATCGCCACGATGGCGCTGGAAAACTACGTCGAGATGCGCGACTCGGTGGCCGACCCGCATTATCTGGCCAGGCGCGAACTGGGCGCCCTGCTCGCTGCGCGTGCGCCCACGCACTTCATGGCGCGTTACCGCATGGTCTCGTTCACCCACCTGCCCTATGCCTACGCGCTGGAACGCGGCCGTGCGCAGGACGCGCTGCTGGAACGATTGCTGGGCGGCTCGGTCCGCGCCGCGGATGTCGATCTCGACACCGCCGTGACCATGCTCAAGGCCACCCTGCCGCCGCTGCCCGCGCTGCGTGGATAACGATCTGCCCGCGAGGTTCCTGGCCACCGACTACCGGGTGCGCCTGCCCCGTGGCGGCTGGGCCACGATCCGCATCGGCGAACCGCTGCCGCCGGCGTTGCGGGGGCTGGCCGGCATGCAGCCATGGGGCTTCGTCACCGCCTGGAATCCGCGCTCGCAGGCATGCAGCCGGCAATGCAATCGCCACGCGCAGCGGCAGCTGCTTGCGGCGTTGCGGGCGTCGCCCGGTTCCGTCGCGATCCACGCCGCACTCGGCGTGGGCGATGGCTGGCGCGAATCCAGCCTGTTCGTGACCGGCCTGGACACGGCCGCACTGGACGCGCTGGCCGCGCCGCACGGGCAACTGGCCTACCTCCACGGCGCGGCCGACAGCCCGGCACGCCTGCGCTGGCTGCAGTCTGCGGCGCACCCCAGCGGCAGCACGCCGCATGGACAAGCGGCAGCGGCATTGCGGACAATCGCCGCAATGACCGCCGTCCCGATCGCCGTACCGCTGCTCGAAGCGCGAGCCCTGAGCTTCCACCGCCAGGACGAGCCGGTATTCGCCCCATTGGATTTCCAGCTGCATGTTGGTGAGCTGGCGCTCGTCGAAGGCGACAACGGCAGCGGCAAGACCACCTTGATGCGCATCCTCGCCGGTCTGCTGCACGTCAGCGCGGGCGAGCTGCGCTGGCGCGGCGAGCCATTGCAGCGCGACCGCTGCGCCGGCGACATCCTGTTTCTGGGCCACCAGCTCGGTCTCAAGGGCGATTTCAGTCCGCGTGAAAACCTGCGTGTCGCCGCCGGCATGAACGGCCGCCGCGAGGGCCTGTCGATCGCCGCGGTACTCGCCGACATCGGCCTGCGCGGCTACGAGGACGAACCGGTGCGCCGGCTTTCCGCCGGCCAGCGGAAACGCGCCGCGCTGGCCCGGCTGCTGTTGCTGCCAGCCACGCTGTGGCTGCTCGACGAGCCGTACGCCAACCTCGACCGCACCGGCATCGCGCTGGTCAACGGACTGCTCGAGGCGCATGTCGCACGCGGTGGCGCGGCGCTGGTCACCAGCCACGGCGCCGTGAGCTTTCATGGCGGCGAACCCCAGCGGATCCGCATGCATGACTGAGATTCGCGTCACGACGACGTCCACCGGCGCCGCGCGAGCGGCGCTCCCCCCTGCCGTCGTCGCCGCCGGAACAGAACGGAGCGCCATCGCATGAGCCATGCCGGCACTTCGACCGCCTGCGCCGCGATGCTGCGGCGCGACCTCACGCTGGCCTGGCGCCGGCGCGGCGACATCACGATGCCGGTGCTCTACGCGCTGATCGTGACCATGCTGTTTCCGTTCGCGCTGGGACCGGAGGACACGCTGCTGCAGCGGATCGCCGGCGGCGTGGTGCTGGTGACCGTCCTGCTGGCGATGCTGCTGGCGCTCGATGCGATGTTCAGCAGCGATATCGAGGATGGTTCGCTGGAGCAACTGGTCATCGCGCCGCAGCCGCTGGCGCTGATGCTGGGCATGAAGATCCTCGCCCACTGGATCACCACCGCGTTGCCGCTGATCGTGATCACGCCGCTGCTGGCCGGCATGCTGCACCTGCCCACGGCCGTGATGCCGGTGCTGCTGCTGGCCCTGTTGCTGGCGACACCGTTGCTGAGCCTGCTCGGCGCCGTGCTGGTGGCGCTGACGGCAGGTACCCGGCGCTCTGGTATGCTGCTGGCCTTGATGCTGCTGCCGCTGTGCGTGCCGGCAGTGATCTTCGCCGCGGGCGCCGTGGCGGCTGCGCAACAAGGGCTGCCCTGGCTCGCGCCGCTCGCCTGGCTCGGATCCGCGCTGGCACTTGCGATGGTGCTGGCACCACTGGCCTGCGCGGCCGCCCTGCGTATTGCCCTGGACGCTTGAGTCGAATCATGTCTAACTGGATCCCGCTCTGGGTACACAAACTCGGTTCACCACCGACCTTCTACCGCTTCGCCGGCATCGTGATGCCGTGGATGATGGCGCTGGCGCTGTTGTCCGGCGCGCTCGGCCTGTACGGCGGACTGGTGCTGGCTCCGGCCGACTACCAGCAAGGCGACGCCTACCGGATCATCTTCATCCATGTGCCGTGCGCGTGGATGAGCATGTTCATCTATGCCGTGATGGGTGTGTCGTCGGTCATTGCGCTGGTGTGGCGGATCAAGCTGGCCGAAGTGGTGGCGATGGAATCGGCGCCGATCGGTGCGGCATTCACCTTCATCACCCTGGTCACCGGTTCGCTGTGGGGCAAGCCGATGTGGGGAACCTGGTGGACCTGGGACGCCCGGCTCACCTCCGAACTGGTGCTGCTGTTCCTGTATCTGGGCGTGATCGGCCTGTACCACGCCTTCGAGGATCGCCGCCAGGGCGCACGCGCCGCGGCATTCCTGGCGATCATCGGCATCATCAACGTGCCGATCGTGCATTTCTCGGTGGACTGGTGGAACACCCTGCACCAGGGCAGCACGGTCAAGCTGTTCGGCCCCTCGAAAATCGCCTGGGCCATGCTCTGGCCGCTGCTGACCATGACGCTGGCAACCAAGTTCTATTACATCGCCAGCCTGTTCCGCCGCGTGCGCACCGATCTGCTGGCGCTCGAAGGCGGCAAGGACTGGGTGCGCGAGATTGCCCGCGGCGAGGATGACCGATGAACATGCACGCGCTGCAGGTGTTCCTTGCCATGGGTGGCTACGCCGCCTACGTGTGGCCGGCCTATGCGCTGTTTTTCATCGTGCTGATCGCCGACACCCTCGACCCGGTACTGCGTCGTCGGCGCGTGCTGCGTGAACTTCGCACGCGCCTGGCGCGTCAAAGTGCGCGACAAGGCCGTTCCTCCGGCGTCACCCCCACCCCTACCACCTCCCCATGACGGGGAAGGCTTGCCGCAATGCCCATGAATCCCACCCGTAAACGCAGGCTCATCATCGTGGTTCTGGTCGCCGTCGCGGCATCGCTGGCGATCGGCCTCGGCGTCTATGCGCTGCAGCAGAACATGAATTACCTGTTCACCCCGAGCCAGGTGCAGTCCGGGCAGGCGAACCGCTACCGGACATTCCGGCTCGGCGGCATGGTCAAGGCCGGCTCGATCCAGCGCAGCGACAAATCGCTCAAGGTCACCTTCACCGTGGTCGACGCCGGCGGCGCGATGCCGGTCGAATACACCGGCATCCTGCCCGA
>JAGWNA010000124.1 GCA_028871555.1 Lysobacteraceae bacterium | reverse complement strand
CCGGAAGACCAGGGCGCCGGCGACCAGGGCCTGATGTTCGGCTACGCCACCAGCGAGACGAAGGACATGATGCCGGCGGCGATCTACTACTCGCATCGCCTGGTCGAGCAGCAGGCCAGGGTGCGCAAGAAGAAGAACGCGCCGCTGCCGTGGCTGCGCCCGGACGCCAAGAGCCAGGTCACCCTGCGCTACGAGAACGACAAGGCGGTGGCGATCGACGCCGTGGTGCTGTCGACCCAGCACGACCCGGACATCAAGCAGAAGGATCTGATCGAGGCGGTGCGCGAGCACATCTTGAAGCCCGTGCTGCCGGCCAAGCTGCTGCACAAGGGCACCAAGTTCCACATCAACCCGACCGGCAAGTTCGTGATCGGCGGGCCGGTGGGCGACTGCGGCCTGACCGGGCGCAAGATCATCGTCGATACCTACGGCGGCTGGGCCCGCCATGGCGGCGGTGCGTTCTCGGGCAAGGATCCGTCCAAGGTCGACCGTTCGGCCGCCTATGCCGCGCGCTACGTGGCCAAGAACATCGTCGCCGCCGGCATCGCCGACCGCTGCGAAGTGCAGGTGAGCTACGCGATCGGCGTGGCGCATCCCACCTCGATCTCGGTCACCACCTTCGGCACCGGCAAGATCAGCGACGAGAAGATCGAGAAGCTGATCCGCAAGCATTTCGACCTGCGCCCGTACGGCATCCTGCAGATGCTCGACCTGATCCACCCGATGTACCAGCAAACCGCCAGCTACGGTCACTTCGGTCGCAGCCCGCAGAAGCTGAAGGACGCCAACGGCAACACCTTCACCGCGTTCTCGTGGGAAAAGACCGACAAGGCCGAGGCGCTGCGCGCCGACGCCAAGATCAAGTAGAGCCCGGATCGGCAGCCGATGCGCCCGACAGGAAGCCGCGGAAACGCGGCTTCTTCATGCCGAACGGGATGCCGAACGGGCTGTGCCCGGCTTCACGGCGACTGGAACGCATGCCGGCGGCGGCGTGAAGACTCACTCTGGCCGGATCAGCCGTTCCACTGCCCCAGCGCAGCCAGACCATTGTCCCGCGCACGGGCATGCACGGTCTTCTGCGCTTCGGCGTAGTTCGCCTTCATGTCCTTCGCCCACAGCTTCAGCGCCGCCTGCTGCATGGCCCGGCCATAGGAGAACGACAGCGGCCATGGGTGCGGCCCGATGCGGTTCATCGCGTTCAGATGCGCCGTGGACTGCTCGTCGGTCTGCCCGCCGGAGAGAAACACGATGCCCGGCAGCGAGGCCGGCACGGAGCTCTTGAGCACGCGCACGGTGGCCTCGGCCACTTCCTCGACGTCCACCTGCTCGTCGCAATCCTTGCCGGGAATGACCATGCTGACCTTGAGGATGGTGCCTTCGAGCATCACGTTCTGCTCGTACAGCGCGTTGAACAGGCTGCGCAGCACGGCCTCGTGCACTTCGTAGCTGACCTCGATGCTGTGGTCGCCGTCCATGATCACCTCGGGCTCGACCATCGGCACGATACCCGCTTCCTGGCACAGCGCCGCATAACGTGCGAGCGCGTGGCAGTTCGCCTCGATCGCGGTGGAGCTGGGGTTGTCCTCGCTGATGTTGATCACCGCGCGCCATTTGGCGAACTGCGCGCCGAGCCTGGCGTATTCCTGCAGGCGCTCGCGCAGGCCGTCGAGTCCCTCGGTGACGACGTCGCCGGGAAAACCCGCCAGCGGCTGCGGTCCCTTGTCGACCTTGATGCCGGGGATGATGCCGGCCTTCTTCATGATCTGGGTGAACGGCACGCCGTCGCGGGTCGACTGCCGGATTGTCTCGTCGTACAGGATCGCGCCGGAGATGTGCTCGTTCAGGCCCGGCGTGGTCAGCAGCAGCTCGCGGTAGGCGCGGCGATTCTCCTCGGTGCTCTCGATGCCGACGGCCTCGAAGCGTTTCCTGATCGTGTTGGTCGACTCGTCGATGGCGATGATGCCCTTGCCGGGCGCGACCATCGCCAGGGCGATGCTTTCGAGATCTTCAATGCTCATAACGACTCCGGGTAGCGAGGGCGGGATCCGCCCACAGCAAAGGTTGAGGCCGCGTCGATACTGAAGCGGCATGGCTGGAAATCGGGGATTATAGGCCAATTGGCGGCGTGGACGCGCCGCCCGCAAGACCCTCGCTACGGGCCGTAGCCGGGCAACTTGCAGGCATCGAGCAGACGACGGCGCTGCGCCTTGTCCGCCGGCGCGTTGAACGGCACGATGTAATAAGTCGCCACCGGCTCGCCCACGCGGTTGCTGAGCGACGGTCCGTAGCGGAAATGGGTCACCGCACTGACCGCCATCGGACCCAGGTCGCTCTTGGGCGCCAGCTTGGCCAGCGCCACGTTCATCGGCACGCCGTCGGAACCGACCATGTAGGTCACCGCCGCGCAGCCGGGCTTGTCCAGGTTGAGTCCGCTGTTGGGCGCGTCCAGCTTGATCGAGGTATTGAGCAGGATCCAGTAACGGTAAAGATCCTGCGGGTCGACCCTGCGGGTCTGCGCCATCGCCGGGGCGATGCAGCCCAGTGCAAGCACGAACAGCAGCCCGCGGCGGAACGGGTGAAATGACGACTTCATGGCAACCTCACTGTGCAAGACGCGGCTCACGTCCCGACACAGTGTAGCCGCCCCGGCGTTCACCGGCGGCACCCGCCGGACAACCCGCGAGCAGCGAGCAGCGATCAGAGATCGCGCAGGCTCTCGACCATGCCGTCCGCACCGACCGAGAGCAGCTTCAGCGTGTTGGTGCCACCACCGCGCCCGACGTGGTCGCCATGGGTCAGCACCACGCGATCGCCCTCGCTGAGCCGGCCCTGGGCGAACAGCTGCTGTACCGCCGCGCGCGCCGTGGCCGCCGAATTCTGCCCTTGATGGGCGAATGCCACCGGATGCACATCGCGCAGCATCAGCATGCGCCGACGCGCATCGGCCAGCGGCGACAGCGCATAGATCGGCACCGCCGTGCGGTAGCGCGACAGCCATTGCGCGGTGGCGCCGGACTCGGTCAGCGCCACGATGGCGCGCACGCCCAGCTCGCCGGCCAGCATCATCGCGGCCAGCGCGATCGCCTGGTCGGTGCGATCGAGCTGGCGCCGGCCCCCGGTCAGGTCCTCCTTCGGCTCGAACTGGCGCTCGGCACCGAGGCAGATGCGGCGCATCGCCGCCACCGCCTTGTCCGGATGATCGCCGGCGGCGGTTTCCTCCGAAAGCATCACCGCATCGGTACCGTCGATCACGGCATTGGCCACGTCGAGCACCTCGGCGCGGGTCGGGATCGGCGAGCGCACCATCGACTGCAGCATCTGCGTGGCGGTGATCACCGCGCGATTGCGTTGCAGCGATTCGCGGATGATCTTCTTCTGCAGGCCGGGCAGTTCGGCATCGCCGATCTCCACGCCCAGGTCGCCGCGCGCGACCATCACCACGTCGGAGGCGTCGATGATCTCGCCCAGCACCGGAATCGCATCGGCGCGCTCGATCTTGGCCACCAGCGAGGCATTGCCGCCGGCCTCGTGCAGCAACCGCCGCGCCTGGTGCATGTCCTCGGCCGAACGCACGAACGACA
>JAGWNA010000055.1 GCA_028871555.1 Lysobacteraceae bacterium | reverse complement strand
AAGAAGAGCAACCGCACCCCGCAGCAGGCCCACATGCCGCTGCTGGCCGTGCCCTACCGGCCAAGCTGGGTCGAGCACCTGATCCTGTCCAACCGCAACATCCTGGCCGACCAGATGGAGTTCCTGGTCAACCACCTGCCGCGCGACCGGCGCCCGCTGCTGGCCTGATCGGGAGCCGGCCCGGGCGAAGAACCGCCCGATCAGTCGCCGGCGCCGCCCCGGCGGATCGCGTCGCCGGCGTCGTCCTCGTCGTTGTGCAGGTCGTTGATGCCGAGTTCGATCGTGTCGAGACTGTCGTAAGCTTTTTTCGCCAGCTCGAAGTAGTGCCCGCGGATGCGCTCCAGGTCGTCCTCGTCCAATTGCTCCAGATTCAGCAGCGCGTTGTGCGCCCTGCTGGTGCGGATCAATTCGTCCAGCTTGATCTGCAGCGCGGCGGTATCGCGGTTCTGGCTGCTCTGGATCAGAAACACCATCAGGAACGTGATGATCGTGGTGGAGGTGTTGATCACCAGCTGCCAGGTATCGCCGAAGCCGAACAGCGGCCCGGTCAACGCCCACAGCACGATCAGTGAAGTGGCGAGAATGAACGCCACCGGCTTGCCGGCATAGCGCGAGGTGTCCTCGGTCATGCGGCGAAAAATCTTGCGCAGGGACATACGCTGGGCTCCTTTGGATGATGGGCGGATCATGCGCGGTTTCGGGGCGTGTTGCGCCCGTGCGGACGCGCCTGCCCCGGTTTGTTCAGCAAGCCGCCCTTGCCCCGCCCCGTCGCTGGACCAACAATAGGCAGATGAACGAGCTCGACCGCTATCCCCACCTGGCCCCGATCGAGACGCCGGCCGACCTGCGCCGCGTCCCCGACGACGAGTTGCCCGCCGTCGCCGACGAGCTGCGCCAGTATCTGATCGAGTCGGTGGCCAGCTCCGGCGGCCATTTCGGCGCGGGGCTGGGCGTGGTCGAGTTGACGGTGGCGCTGCATCACGTGTTCGACACGCCGAACGACCGCCTGGTGTGGGACGTCGGCCACCAGTGCTACCCGCACAAGATCCTCACCGGCCGCCGCGACCGCATCACCACGATCAAGCAGAAGGACGGCCTGGCCCCGTTCCCGAGCCGCGCGGAGAGCCCCTACGACACCTTCGGCGTGGGCCATTCCTCCACCTCGATCTCGGCCGCGCTGGGCATGGCCATCGCCAACCAGCGCAAGGGCGACCCGCGCAAGGTGGTGGCGGTGATCGGCGACGGCGCGATGACCGCGGGCATGGCGTTCGAGGCGCTGAACCACGGCGGCGACGTCGAGCCGGACATGCTGGTGGTGTTCAACGACAACGGCATGTCGATCAGCGAGAACGTCGGCGCGCTGACCAAGATGATGGCCCGCGCCATGGCCAGCCACACCCTCAACGCGTGGCGCGAGCGGGCCAAGCGGGCGATCCCGAAGCAGTCGCTGATGGGCCGATTCTTCAAGCGCTGGGAAGAACACGCCAAGGGCATGTTCGTGCCCAGCACGCTGTTCGAGGAACTGGGCTTCCACTACACCGGCCCGATCGACGGCCACAACATCCCGCAGCTGCTCGCCGCGCTGCGCACGGTGAAGGAGCTGCCCGGGCCGCAGCTGCTGCACGTGATCACCACCAAGGGCAAGGGCTACGCGCCGGCCGAACAGGCGCAGATCGAATACCACGCGGTCGGGCCGTTCGATCCGCAGTCCGGCCTGGTGAAAAAATCCGCGCCGGGCAAGCCGACCTATACCGACATCTTCAGCGACTGGCTGTGCGACATGGCCGCCGCCGACGAACGCCTGCTCGGCATCACCCCGGCGATGCGCGAAGGCTCCGGCCTGGTGCGCTTCTCGAAGGCGTACCCGGAGCGCTACTTCGACGTCGCGATCGCCGAGCAGCACGCGGTGACCCTGGCCGCCGGCATGGCCTGCGAAGGCGCCAAGCCGGTGGTGGCGATCTACTCGACCTTCCTGCAGCGCGCCTACGACCAGGCGATCCACGACGTGGCGCTGCAGAACCTCGACGTCACCTTCGCGATCGACCGCGCCGGCGTGGTCGGCCCGGACGGCGCCACGCATTCGGGAAGCTTCGACCTCAGCTTCCTGCGCTGCCTGCCGAACATGGTGATCATGGCGCCCGGCGACGAGAACGAATGCCGCATGATGCTCTCCACCGGCTTCCATTACGCCGGCCCGGCCGCGGTGCGCTACCCGCGCGGCAGCGGTCCGGGCACGGCCATCCGCAAGACACTGGACACGCTGCCGATCGGCAAGGCCGAGCTGCGCCGTCGCGGCCGCGGCATCGCCCTGCTCAGCTTCGGCGCCATGCTGTCGCCGGCCACGACGATCGCCGCCGAAATCGACGCCACCCTGGTCAACATGCGCTTCGTCAAGCCGCTGGACGAGGCGATGATCCTCGATCTGGCGAAGAGCCACGACGCGTTCGTCACGCTGGAAGACAACGCCATCGCCGGCGGCGCCGGCTCAGGCGTGGCCGAATGCCTCGCCGCCCACGGCATCGTCAAGCCGATCCTGCACATCGGCCTTCCAGACGTCTATCTGGAACACGGCAGCCGCGAGGAAGTGCTGAGCATGGCCGGCCTGGACCTGCCCGGCATCCGCCGCGCCATCCACGCACGCTTCCCGCAGCTGGCGGCTATGGCCGCCAGCGCGGGTTGACGCGCGCGGATCGGCTGGCCCGGAGGCATGGACAGCCGATCCGATCGGCTACCACCATGCATCGGCCTGCCGGCCATTTTGTGCAGACGAACCCGTCCAGTGGAGCGCACATGAAAACGCACATCGAGACCGCCTTGGCCATCATGCTGGCATGGCTGGCGTCGGCTACGGTCCGCGCGACGGAACTGCCCGGCCCGATCGTCAGCCCGCAATGGCTCGCGCGACACCGGGGCGAGGTCAATATCGTGGACGTTCGCGACGACCCGGCGTCCTTCGCCAGGGCCCCGCGGTTCGCCGCCGGGAATGACGGGAACACCCTCTCGGCCATGGGCGGCCACATCCCCGGTGCCGTATTGCTGGACTTTGGCAAGGTGCGCGTCACCCGCAGGATCGACGGTCGCCGGATCCAATGGATGCTGCCCGATCGGGCATACTTCCAGGCCCTGATTCGAGGCATCGGCGTACAGGCGGGGCGGCCTACCGTGATCGTCCCGGAGGGAGTGGACGGCAATGACCTCGACATGGCGGCACGCGTGTACTGGTCGATGAAGGTCTATGGCGACGACCGCATCGCCTTGCTGGACGGCGGCACCAGCGGCTGGCTGCGGTCGGGCATGCCCTTCGCCACGACGACGTCCGCAACTTCGGCACCGGGAACCTGGACCGCTTCTGCGCCGCGCATGCGCTACGTCGCCACCAGCGCCGATGTGTCCAGGGCCATCGGCCATGGGCAGATCGTCGACGCCCGCCCCATGCCGTTCTACCTCGGACTGGCCAGAAAACCGATGGTGCTGGCCGCCGGCCATGTCAAGGGCGCCGTGGACATGCCGCCGGATCTGCGCGCCGTGGTCACCGGCGGCAGCGCGCATTACCTCACCGCGGCCCAGTACGCCGGCATCTTCAGGCATCTGGACATCGCCCCGCACAAAGCCACCATCACCTACTGCAACACCGGCCACCTGGCTGCCGGCGCATGGTTCGTGCTCCATGAGATCATGAAGAACCCGGATGTGCGCCTCTACGATGGCTCGATGCACGAATGGACCACGGAAAACCGCCCGGTCGTCGGCCTGTAGAAACCATGGCGCCACCCTTTCGCCGCCAGGATCACCATTCCTGCCGGCACCTCACCCCGAAGTTTCCCCAGCTTGCGGGAGCGCACCTTGTTCGCGATGCCTTTTGCAGCGCTCCTGACAAGGACAATCGCGCGCTTCGGTGCGCTCCTGCGGCAAACCGGCCCGTACATTCCCGGGCGTTATCCGGAGTTCCTTGACACCATCGAGGCGACAAACCCATGAAAGAGATTTCAACCAGCGAGCTGTCTGGGCTTTTGAGCAGACCCGGAACCAGAATCGTCGATGTGCGCCCGGTGGATGCCTATAACGGCTGGCCTTTGCGGGGAGAACCGCGCGGCGGGCATATTGAAAATGCCCGAAGCCTGCCGCTGAAATGGACGGATTACGTCGACTGGATCGAAATCGTCCAGCACAAGGGCATCCTGCCTGAGGACAGGATAATCGTTTACGGATACGGCCAGGCCGATACCAAGGCGGTGGCCACGCGCTTTCTGAAATCGGGATATCCCGACGTCACGATTTATACTCGCTTCGTGGACGAATGGTCGGCCAATGCCGGATTGCCCATGCAAAGCCTCGACCGATACCGGAACCTTGTGTATGCCGGCTGGGTACACAGGCTGATCTCGGGGGAAAGGCCGCCCGAATACGACAACGACAAATACGTCGTTGTCCATGCGCATTACCGCAACCGCGACGCCTATCTGAGCGGCCATGTCCCCGGCGCCATCGACATGGACACGCTTGCCCTCGAAGCCCCCGAAACATGGAACCGCCGTTCGCCCGAAGAGCTGAAGGAAGCCCTTGAGCGGCATGGCATTACGGCCGACACGACGGTGATCCTGTACGGCAAATTCATGTTCCCGGACAACCGGGACCCTTTCCCCGGCAGCGCCGCCGGCGACATAGGCGCCATACGGTGCGCTTTCATCATGATGTATGCCGGAGTGAAAGACGTCCGGATATTGAACGGCGGTTTCCAGTCATGGCAGGATGACGGACTCGAAATCGCGTACGACGACGAACCAAAAAAACCGGCGCAGGATTTCGGCGCGTTCATTCCCGCAAAACCGGAACTTGCCGTAGACACTCCCGAAGCCAGGCAAATGCTGCAATCGCGCGACAGCGAGCTGATTTGTGTACGCAGTTGGCGCGAATATATCGGCGAGGTAAGCGGCTACCATTACATCGAGAAAAAGGGACGGATACCAGGCGCGATTTTCGCCGACTGCGGTTCGGATGCCTACCACATGGAAAATTACAGGAACCTCGACCATACCACGAGAGAATTCCATGAAATATCGGACATCTGGATCAAGAACGGGATCACCCCCGACAAGCACCTCGCGTTCTACTGCGGCACCGGGTGGCGCGGCAGCGAGGCTTTCTTCAATGCCTGGCTGATGGGATTCCCGCGCATATCGGTTTACGACGGCGGCTGGTACGAATGGAGCAACGATCCGGCCAACCCCACCGAAACCGGCATCCCGGAACGTCTTGCCGCCACATCCTGATCAGCCCGATCCTAAGGATACCTTTTGTGCAGGAGCGCACCCAGGTCCGCTTCTCCGCCAGCAGATGGACCAGGCCCGAATGGCACTTACTTAAGCGGGAAGCCTCACCTTTCGTCATTCCCGCGAAAGCGGGAATCCAGTGCCTCCGGTTGTTTTCAGGTTGCTTGAAGGCACTGGATCCCCGCTTTCGCGGGGATGACGGCGCTTAAGCTAAACTCCACCTTGAACTACGTCAGCCCGATCCCGTTCGAGCCCTTTTGTGCAGGAGCTCTGCACTGTCTCTTCGTCAATCGACGCGATACGCGCCTTCATTCGCAGGAGCAAGCTCAACGGGCGCGACACTCACGGCAGTCGCAGCGTGTGTCTTTTCGACCAGCGGCGAACCCGTGTTGCCCACGAACCCGGGAGCTGCGCCGGGTTCCATACGAAGGTCGCCACGCTCTGCGGCGGCATCGTATAGCGGAAGCGGGTTTCGCCCTGCCTCACAAAGACGCTCCGCGCATCCGTATCGCTGTTCACCAGCACCAGAACGACCGTCCCGTCGTGGGCATTCCGGAATGCCACATCGGCGATGGCGATGTCCTTTTCGGCGGCGCTGGATCTTACCCGGACGGCACCGGGCAGGACGAATCGACTGAAGTGCGCGAACGCGTAGTATTCGTCGTTGCGACTCACCTCGCCCGTGCGCGAGTCGATCACGACCAGTCCCTTGCAGCTGCCGCACCCGCCGAAATGCGGGCCGTAGTGCTCGTCGAGCGCCAGGTTCCAGTACACCACGCCGCGCGCCCAGTTCCTGAGCCCGGCAAGCAGCAGATCCCGCGCAAACCAGAGCAGCTCGCCGTGCCTGCTGGACGCCCAGTCGCCCCCCGAACACTCGGTGATGTAGGTGTCCTTTCCGGGGAAGGCACGATGCACCAGGCTCTGCGCATCGGGATCGCCCCGATAGCAATGCCAGGCGATGCCGTCGATATAGCGCGCCGCATCCGGGTCGGCCAGCAGGCTCAATGGCTGCTCCCGCTCGTCCCAGTTGTGATCCCAGGCCAGGATGCGCGTTTTTGCCTTGCGGCTCGCCAGGGCGGGGCCCAGATACTGCGCGATGATGCGCGCCTGCATGGACGCCGGCAGATCCATGCCCGGGTAGGTCATCGGTATGAAGCCCGGCTCATTCTGCAGGGTCAGGGCGAAGATGGGGATGCCGTACCCGCGGTAGGTGTCGACGTATTTGACGAGGTAGTCCGCGTACGTGCTTTCGTACTGCTCCAGCAGCGCCCCCCCGATGAGGTTCGTGCTGGTCTTCATCCAGGCCGGCGCGCTCCATGGCGAGGCGATGATGCGCAGCTGCGGATCGATCGCCATCACCTCGCGCACGGTCGGGATGACGTCGCGCAAACTGGAGGCGACATTGAAATACTGCAGCGACGGATCGACTCCGCCGCGGGGAAGATCATCCAGGGTGTATTGCTTCAGCGAGAAATCCGAGGCGCCGATGGTCAGGCGCGTCATCGTCAGGCCGAGATTGGGTGGCGGACCGAAGAGTTCCTGCAGCAGCGCATGGCGCTGCGGGCCATCCATCCTGTTCTGCAGCAGCCAGGCCGACGAATCCGTCAGTGCCGCCCCGAAACCCACGATGGATTGATAGGTCCTGTGGATGTCGATGTCGATGACGGCATCCGCCGGCGCCCCTGCCGATGCGCCGATCTCGACATCGGGCTGCGGCGCCAGGCGCAGCCGGCGGTCAGCGGTGCTCAGCCACAGCTTGACCGCGGCTTTCGCCGGAAGCGGCGCCGGAATGACGATGGGTTTTGCGACCTGCGTCCTGGGGCGCGAACCATAGACGGCAGCCAGCGTGAGCACGGCAATCAAGGCATGGAACGGGATCGCTGTCCAGCGGGAGGAGGTGCGAGCGTGCTCACCCATGGCGCACGCGGAGCCCGCCGGGTTCGCTGCCGTGAACGCGCGACGGACCCGCCGTCACGGAACAGCCACGCTTGCGCACGGCAGGCCGGCGCGCCCGCTCGCCGCCCCCGCAACGATCTTTACGTCGGCAAAGGCGGCGGAAAACGGCGGCGATGCCAGCACGCCAAACGGAACATCGACGTGCGAGAGGTCGGCACCGTTCCTGATGAAGCACTGCAGCGGAATCGTCACCGTATGCCGGGCACCGTCGGCATAGCTGCCCAGGATGTGCGTGAGGTCGACACTTCGCGTGCAGCGGCGACCGCATCCCATGTACACCTTCACCGGCCCCCTGGCGGGCGTGGCTATCACCACATCGAACTGCAAGGCAGCGTGGGCCGCTGCCAGCGGCATCAGGTTCCTTGGCTCGGGGCTGCGCGCAAAGAACCTGCCGGCCCCCAGCCATGTCACCGATTTGGCGTCCTGCTGGGTATTGACCTGCACCGTGCGCAAACGCAGCACCGGATGGCTTGCCGGCCACTCGATCACGGCGTTCAGGTCCGGCCCCACGTCACGCGCCCGGTGCCGCGGGTTCGCGTCTGCCAGATAGAGCGAGAACGGGGGCACCGCAAGCGTGTGGAACACCGACAGCACGGAGGCGTCGGCACACGTATCGACGGCGGGATAGGTGGGCAGCTTGCCCAGTACGCGCCTGCCGGGATAACGCAGCCCGTACCCGGGCGCGAACAGCCAGCGCGCCGCCCTGGCGCCGCCGGCGTCCGGACCCGGACAGGGAACGCCGGGCCACGGCGCGGGGAGCGTCCCGCTGAAGTTGTAGCGGCCGGTTGCCGATCCGGCGGCGAACAGCACGTCGGCCACGCCCGCGCCTTCGGTACCGGGCAGCCATGCGGCCACGAACGCATCGGACAGGTTGAGCAGGTCGTTGACGTAAAGCGGACGGCCGGACACGAACACCGTCACGACGGGCTTGTGCGCCCCGGCCACCTTCTGCAGAACCGCCAGATCCTCCGGGTAGCGATCGGAGTGGCGCAGCGTGGCCGACGGCACGATGTCGCCCATGGTCTCCGCGTACGGCGTCTCGCCGATCACCGCCACGATCGCATCGAACGGTTCGAGATCGACGCCCTGCGCCGTTTCGCTGTAGGTGACATGCGCCGCGCCGTCGGCGTCGCGCAGCCCCGCCAGGATGCTCTCGCCGTTGGGGAAGTCGGCATTGCCGTTGCCCGTGCCCTGCCACGTCAGCGACCAGCCGCCGGCCTGGTTGGACAGGCTGTCGGCACTCTTGCCCACGACCAGGATTTTCATGCCCCGCCGCAGGGGCAGCACGCCGTGATCGTTCTTCAACAGCACCAGCGACTCGCGAACCGCCCGCCGCGCCAGCGCGCGGCTCTGAAGAAGCGCGGCGTCGCCGGCCCCCGCGCGCTGCGACGGCCGCGTGCCGAACAGGCCCATGCGCAACTTGGCGCGGATGATCCGGCTGACGGCGTCGTCGATGCGCGCCAGCGGGATCTCGCCGTCCTCGACCTGGCGGGTGGTGTTCGCGATGAAGGCCTTCCAGTCGTCGGGCACCATCACCATGTCGATGCCGGCATTGATCGCCTGCGGACAACCGGCATTGCTGCAGCCGGGCAACTGGCCGATCGCGTTCCAGTCGGAAACGACGAAGCCGTCGAAGCCCATCTTGTCTTTCAGCGCCCCCGTCAACAGCGCCTTCGCACCGGACATCTTGCCGTAGTCGATGCCTGCGGCCACATCATCCCAGCTGCTGTACGACGCCATCACGCTCTGCACCCCGGCCTCGATCGCCCCGAAGTAGCCCGATCCGTGCACGTTGATCATGTCGTCCAGGCTGACTCTGGCGTCGCCCTGGTCCCTGCCGTTTCGAGTCGCCCCGTCGCCGATGAAATGCTTGGCCGTGGCCATGACGTTGTGGTCGCCGAAGCCGCCCTGCAGCCCGGTCACGTAGGCGCGCGCATACTCGCGCACCAGGGGGCCGTCGCTGGAAAAGCTTTCGTAGGTGCGTCCCCAACGCGCATTCTGTGCCACGGCGAGGGTCGGCGCGAACGCCCATTCGATGCCCGTGGCGCGTACCGCCCGGGCCGTCGCGGCGCCGATCTCTTCGATCAAGGCCGGGTCGTGCGCCGCACCCAGGCCGATGTTGTGCGGGAACAGTGTGGCCCCGAAGACATTGTTGTCTCCGTGCACGGCGTCGGTGCCCCAGATGATCGGCACCTTGACCGCGGCATCGGTCGCCATCGACGCATCGTAATAGCGGTCCGACAGCGCCAGCCAGTCCCCGATCCGGGCGTGCTTGTTTCCGGCAGGCCAGGAGCCGCCGCCATTGAGGACCGAGCCGATATGGTATTTCGTCACCTGTGCCGGCGTGATCGACTTGATCTCGGCCTGCGTCATCTGGCCGATTTTCTGGGCCAGGGTCATGCCCGCCACGATCTCGCGCACGCGCGCCTCCAGCGCGGGATCGGCCGCCAGAGGACTCTTGATCGCGGGCCAGTCGGCGTAGTGGGTCGGCGGCGGCAAGCGATCCCCGGAGCTTGCTGCCCTCGGCAGCGGGGCGCCCTTTGCCGCTGCCGCGTCGGCGGCCGGCACCGTGCCCGTGCCGTCGACCGCCACCAGCACGGCACACATCCACCCCAACCATTTTGCACGGACCATGATGAAGCCTCGTTCGTCTGGAGTCTTCGCCTGACGCTTTACAGGCACGTGGTTTCCGCCGAGGCGTACGGCACCACCTCCCTGGCGCACATGCTACCAGCGGCCCCGGCCCCGCTGGTAGCCGAACAGCGCGCACACGGTCACACCGGAGGAAAAAAGGCGCTGCGGTACGGCGCCTGCACCTTGCATGGACAGCGTCACACCGTGCAGGAATGACGTCTTGCGTGGGCAAGCCGACATCCGCACCCGCTTGCAAGTGGCGATCAGGCGGCTCCCCCGCTGACCCGCTCGCGCCGCTCCAGATCCTGCGCGGTGAACACCGCGGCATAGCCTGCTTCGGCCAGCAGCGCGCGCGCCGCCGCGCCCTGATTCCAGCCGTGCTCGAACAGCAGCCCGCCGCCCGGGTCGAGATGCGTGCGCGCGGCGCGGACGATGCGGCGGATGGCGTCGAGGCCGTCGGCGCCGGATGCCAGCGCGGCGGCCGGTTCGAAGCGCAGGTCGCCCTGCGCCAGATGCGGATCGGCGGCTTCGATGTACGGCGGGTTGGAGACGATCAGCGCGAAGCGCCGGCCGGCCAGCGGTGCCAGCCAGTCGCCGTGCGCGAAGGCGACGTTGCCGATGCCGAGGCGTTGCGCATTGCGCCGGGCGACGGCGAGTGCGGCGGTGCTGGCGTCGGTGGCGACGACCTGGGCCAGCGGACGTTCGCTGGCGATGGCCAGCGCGACGGCGCCGCTGCCGGTGCCCAGGTCGGCCACCGCGCATGCCGCATCGCGCGGCAACCGCGCCAACGCCAGCTCGACCAGCAGCTCGGTCTCCGGGCGCGGGATCAGGGTGGCCGGCGTCACTTCCAGCTCCAGCGACCAGAAGCCCTGGCGGCCGGTGATGTAGGCCACCGGCTCGCCGCCTTCGCGCCGCCCGACCAGCGCCGAGAAGGCCGTCTGGACGTCCATCTCCAGCGTGTCGCCGGCATGCGCGAACAGCCAGCTGCGCGGCTTGCCGAGCACGTGCAGCAACAGCAGCTCGGCGTCGAGGCGCTGGCCGAGGCGCTGCGCGGCCGCGGCCAGTGCGGCGCGCACGTCAGGCATCGCGCGGCGGCCCGGGCAAGTCCGGCGGCGTGGCAGCCGGCTTCGCTGCGCGCTTGCGCCAGTAGCCGCCGTGCATCCATGCCTCGAAGCCCCAGCGCAGCCAGCCGATCAACGCATTGGCCAGCCACAGCGCCCACGCCAGCATGGCCAGCTTGTAGACCCACAGCGACACGCTGAACACGCCGCCGCGCGGCAATGCGTCGGCGGTCCGGTCGGCGAACCAGTGCAGCCGCCAGGCGCTGGAGCCGTTGCCGGCGACGTGCATGTCGGGCAGGCCGAGCAGCCCCCTGGGCACCGCCGCGATCAGCGCCGTCAGCGCCAGCAGCGTGAGCGCGACCAGGCCCAGCTGCAGCAGGTTGAAGCCGGTCGCGCCGAGCCGCGTCGACGCATCGCTGCGCGCACGCAAGCCGAGCAGGATCAGCCACAGCACCACCAGCGCGTAGGCGCTCCATGCGAACGCGGAGAAGCCCAGCCCCAGCAGCAGCCAGTGCCGCAAGCGCAACGGTGTCGGCGCATAACGCGCCAGCAGCCACGAGGCGAGCAGCAGCACGATCAGCTGCGACCAGTACAGTACCGCCGGACCGTCGCCCGGCCCCCACGTCCACAGCACCCAGCGATCCTGCGGCAAGTGCAGCGCGAGGTCGATGTTGGCCGCTGCCGCGTGCAACGCCAGCAGCGGCGTGCGCGTGCGCGCGGCGGCGCCGCCGGGTTCGCGCAGGCGCAGCTGATAGTCGTGCGCGCCGGGCAGCAGCGGCAGGCTGAGCTGGCCGTGGCGCACGGCCAGCTCGATCGGCTCGCCGTCGCGGCCCGCCTGCAGCAGCTCGGCGCCGGCCGGCAGGGTGATCGCATGCTCGCCGCCGCGCGTGCTGCGCGCATGCAGGTTCAGCGTGGTCTCGGTGGCGCGCGCGCCGGCGAAGCTGTCCGCCTGCACGCTGTCGAACGCCAGGCTGTCGCCCGCGACCGCCACCGGCCGGGTGAACGCCAGCTGCAACTGCTCGCCGGGCAACGGCTGGTACAGCAGGCCGTCGTCGCTGGCGCTGGTCGGCACGCCCTTCGCGTCGACGTGCCACATCGGTGCGGCATGCACCTGCCACACCTCGGCCCGTTCACCCAGTTGCGGTGCCTTCAGCGTCAGCCGCGCGGCGTGATCGAGCCGGCTGCTCCAGCGCACCACACTGCTGTTGGCGTTGAAGGTGATGCTGATGCGGCCGTCCTTGACCGGTGCGTCGTCGCCCAGCGGATGTTCGCCGGGCAGCAGCGGCAGCGTGGTGCTGAAACCGCCCTCGCGCGGGGCGATCCGCTGGACCGTGTTCTCCACCGTCCAGTCGACTCCGAGCACCAGGCGGCGGGTCAGCCGCACGTACGGCGGGAAGTTCTGCACCGCCGCCTGCGCCTTGCCGTCGGTGGCGGTGCGCACGCGGTTGAGCGCCACGCTGTCGCCGAGCAGGCGGTCGTCGTCGATGCCGCCGGCCGACCAGCCCTGCCCGCTGAAGGCGATGCGCTGCGGGCGCAGCGCAAAGCGCAGGTGCGCGCTGTCGGCCGCGCCGAGGCGGTAGCGCAGGCTGACGCGGTGCACGCCGCGGTCCAGCCGCAGCAGCAGTTGCCCGCCGCGCCGGGCGAGCGGCGCGGCGGCATGGCCGTCCACGCCGGCATCGAGCAGTTGCAGTGCATCGTCCGGTTGCGGCAGCGGCAGCGCGGTCGGCGCGCCGATATCCGCGTCCAGCTCCACCGCCAGCACGTCGCCGCTGACCTGCAGCATGGCCTGCGGCACGGCCGCGCAGGTCGGCGCGCACCTGGGCGCCTCGGTCAGTCGCTGGCGCAATTGATCGAGCAGCTCCTGGCTCGGCAGGCTCTGCGCGTGCGCACCCCACGGCAGCAATGCCAGCGCCAGCAATGCCGCACTGGCGGCACCGCCGCGCCAGCCCGTCCAGCGCGCACGCAGCGGGGCCAGCAGCAGCGGTACCAGTTTCGCCAGCAGGGCCGCCAGCAGGCCGACCATCGCCACCCGCAGCAACCGCACCAGCCACGCCGGCGCGATCACCAGCCGGCTGGTCTGCCGCGTGGTCACCGGACCGGACCAGCCGAGCCGGTAGTCGTTGCCGACGTCCCAGTGCGGCGTGCCGCCGCCGGCCTGGATCAGGCTGCGGCTGTCCTGTTCGCGGGCGGCCTGCATGGATGCGGACGCGATCATCACCCGGGGTTCGTTGCGACCCATCGAAACGACCTGATCCGTCAGCGACGATGCCCGCATGGCCGACATTTCCGCGACTGGCGATGGGGGCGCCACGATCTGCTGCTTCAGTTGACTCTTTGCGCCAAGGGGAGGCTCGATGAAATTCGCCTGCACGACATGTTCCCTGACCACGCTCTCCAGCTGCGGATGCAGCGCGTACTGCAACTGCGTGGCCGCGAACGGCAAGGTCCACAGCACCGCCAGCGCAAACATCGCGATGGCGCCGACCCGCGCGCCCAGGCGCAGGCGCCCTTCCGGCAGCGCGCGCAGCAGCAGAGCCAGCGCCAGGGTCAGCGCCAGCGTCCAGCGTGGCGCACCGCTCTCGTGCTGCGCCAGCACGAGAAACCCGGCCGCCAGCAGCGCCCACGGCCAGCTCAGCGCACGCCCGGCCAGCAGCGCGATCACGGCGACCACGAACAGGTCGAGCAGGCTCCATTGCGCCACCCACGAATCGGGCGAACGGTCCGCGCCGATCGCGCCGAGCAGGCGGTAGCCGTGCGGCAGATGCAAGGTGGCGTCGATGCCTTCCAGCGGAACCTGCCAGCCCGAAACCGGAATCGCGCCGCCATGGCCGGCCAGGCGCAGACCGGCGTCGAGATCGAGTTGCCGCTCGCGCAACTCGACGCCGCTGCGGCCGTCGGCACCCTTGGTGATCAGCAGCGGTTCGCCGTTCTGCGAGGCGCGCTGCAATTGCCACGGCGCGGCCACGTCCAGCCGCTGGCGATGGCGCAGCTCGCCGCCGAGGCGGTCGGCGACGCCGAGCCCGCGGCCGTCGAAGTCCAGCCACAGCTGGCGCTGCACGCGCAGTTGATCGCCCTGGCCGCCCGTGTCGCCGCGCGTGACCTGCTCGATCGCCAGACCCGATGCGTCATCCAGCACATACGCCGGCAGCTCGCGCCACTGCGGCGGCACGCCGGCCTGCGCGGCATCGGTGGGGTTGCCTTCCACCCGCGTGCTGCGCAGGCCGGTGTCGTCGGCGTAGCTCCAGATTTCCTGCCGCGGCCACGGCGCGGCCGGCAGTTTCAAGGCGACCTTGCCCAGGGGGGCGGTGCCGCGGGCATCCAGCGTCACCGTCCACTGGCCCGGCCGCAGTTGCACGCGCAGGCGCCCGTCGCCCTCCAGCCGCGCAGGCAGGCCGCCGGACACGGCGGTGGCGACGAAACCGGCCGGCAGTACCGGGCCAAGCAGCTGCTCGCGCGCGCTGCCGGTGACGTTGAACTGCAGTTGCGTCTGCAGCATCGCCGGCAGGCCGTCGGCGAGACGCCGGTATACGCGCAGCGACAGCGCATCGGCGGCACGCTGCGCGGCGGCGGCCTCGCCCAGGGTGAGCTGCTCGCCGTTGCGCTCGACCCGCGCCACCGCCGCGCCGTCCACCCGCAGCGCGACCAGCCCGATCGCCGCCGGCACGCGCAGGCGCGCGGGCCGTGCGGCCCACGGCAACGTGCCGCGCAGCTGGTAATCGCCGGGCGTCAGCCACAGCATCGGTTGACCGGCGCGTTGCAACACGGTAGCCGGCTGGTTGTTGGCGACGACCTGCTGCGGCCAGTTCCTCTGGTCGCCGGGCAAGGCCACCCAGCCGGGCGCATCGACATGCACGTCGAGACTGAAGTGCCCTCCCTTCTCGTCGGCATCGAGGGTGAGCCGCCCCGGCCACGCACACTGGTAACTGCCGTCGTCCGGCATCTGGTTGGCAAGGAACGGGCAGCCGTGCTGCGGCACGTCGTGCAGCACCCAGCCTTGCCAGTCGCGCAACGCCGGCGGCACATCCTGCGCCGGCAGCGGCATGACCAGCAGCAGCCACAACCCCAACAACCATGACGATCGACGAAGCATGTCCCTCTCCCGGTCCGCCCCCGTGGTCGGCACAGTGTAGGCGGTAGACGGCAGGCATACAGCTGTCGGCATGCCCGGCGCCGGCCGTAGGAGCCCACCCTGTGGGCGAATGCCCTCCGCCGGCACCCCGACAAGGGCATCGCGCACAGGGTGCGCTCCTACCGGCGTCGCGCAGCCCGTCTGCAGGAGCCCACCCTGTGGGCGAATGCCCTCCGCCGCCCCCGGCAAGAGCATCGCGCACAGGGTGCGCTCCTACGGGCCTCGCGCAGCCCGTCTGTAGGAGCCCACCCTGTGGGCGAATGCTCTCCGCCGGCACCCCGACAAGGGCATCGCGCACAGGGTGCGCTCCTACGGGCGTCGCGCAACCCGTCTGTAGGAGCCCACCCTGTGGGCGAATGCTCTTTCCAGATGCCCGAAAACGCCGGGCGTTGCCACCCGGCGTCCTAGATGCGACAGCTTGCTGGTCAGCGGATCGCGGTGATCGCTTTGGGATCCTGCGCGGCCTTCAACGCGCTGCACAGGTGGATCGATTCGCTGGTCTGTGCCAGGCCGCGATCGATGCCCGCGGCATCGTCCATGCGCGACTTGAAAAAGGCCTGCAGGCGATCGACCTCGGCCGGGGAGCAACCGCCGCCCGCGGCGAGCCTTGGCAGAAAGCCGCCGGCGAAGCTGCCGGTGCGCGCCAGCACCTGCGCATAGTGCGTGGTGAACCATTGCCACAGCGCGTCGCGTCCGGCCCGCGTGTCGCGGTTGCCACGCAGCAGCGAGAACATCTCGCCGACCTTGACCTGCCTGGCCACCGCGAAGTTGCGCACCTGTTCGGCCAGCGCCGGATCCTCGGCACGGGCCAGCCCGCCGAGGATGCCGTTGCGTAGGGCCGGGTCGCTGGTTTGCGGCAGCTCCGCCATCAAGGCATCGACCGCGCTCTTGCCATGCGTCTGCACCGCCACGCCCAGCGCATCGCCGAGCAGGTCGGGATCGGCCGCCGCCAGGTCCAGACGGCCATCCGGCTTGCGCTTGAGCGCGGCCTCACCCTGCCTGAGCAGGGCCGCCCGCACTTCGGGCAGCCTGAAGTCGAACGCCAGCGCGCCGGCCAGGGTGCTGCGCAGCAGCGGCGCATCCTCCGATTCGCCGCTCTTGCGCCGGTAGCCCAGCTGCTCGAGACGCGGCAGCCAAGCGTCCTTCACCCACGCGGCGATGGCGGCGCGCTGTGCGTCGGTGACCGCCTCGTGGTGATAGATCCACGCGATCTGGTTCAGCGGCGCGGTGGCCACCTCGCGAACCTTCGAGCCGGCCAGCGGCTTCAGCGCGGCCAGCACGTCGCCGGCATCCAGGTCGCCATGCGCGAAACTGGCATCGACCGCGTCGGCATATGCCAGCTGCTCGGCATCGCCGAGCTTGCCGACCTGCCCGGCCAGGCTGCCCAGTTCGCTCTTGTCCAGGCTGAAGCGGTAGTAGCCGCTGGCGTTCGCGTTGGGCATCACCCAGGTCGATGCACCGGCGCCGGGCAGCTGCATCGAACCGGTCCGCTTGTCGAGCATTTCGCAGCTGACCTTGCTGCCGCCGGCGGTGCCGTAGCGCACGCATACCGGCACGCCCCAGATGCGCTTCGCGTCGCCGCTGCTGCCGAGCGGCAGGTAGCGGCTCTGGCTCAGCTGCAGCACGGTCCTGCCGTCCTCGTGTTGCAGATGGGTCTGCACGTAGGGCACGCCGGACTGGTCCAGGAAGCTGTTGAACGCATGCTTGAACGCAGCGCCCTTGCCGGCCGCGGCGGCGATCGCGTCGACCAGGTCGCCGGCCGTCGCGTTGCCGAACCTGTGTTGCCGGATGTAGGCACGCATGCCCTGCTGGAAGGTCTTTTCGCCCACGTAGTTCTCGAACATGCCGATCACGCTGGCGCCCTTCTCGTAGGTGATGCCGTCGAACGCGGTCTCGATGTCGCCGTTGCCGGTGATCGGCTGGCGGATCCGGCGCGCCGACACCAGGCTGTCGTTGGCCATCGCGCTCTGCGCGCCGCGCACGCGATCCAGATCGGCGCGGTATTCCGGATGCACCTGCTCGGTCACCTTCTGCTGCATCCAGGTGGCGAACGCCTCGTTGAGCCAGATGTCGTTCCACCACGCCATGGTCACGGTGTCGCCGGTCCACTGGTGCGCCAGTTCGTGCGCGGTGACGTTGAACGAGCCGCGCACGTTGCGCGCCGGGGAGTCCTTGTCCAGCAGCAGCAGCCAGTCGCGGAACGTGACCAGGCCGGGGTTTTCCATCGCGCCGGCGGCGAAATCCGGCGCGGCCAGCAGGTCGAGCTTGTCCCACGGATAGCCGAAGCCGTAGTAGTTCTCCAGCGCATGGATGATGCTGGGCGTCTCGGCCAGCACGTGTCGCATGCGCTGCGCCTCGCCGGCGGCGGCGATGCCGCGCAGCGGCAGCGGCCTGGCCCGCCAGGCGTCGGGCGTGATGTCCGCCGCCGTCACCATGCTCCACGGACCCACGCCGAACGCGACCAGGTAGGTCGGCAGCGGCAGCGTCGGCGCGAAGGTCAGGGTCTTCCAGCCCTTGCCGGCCGGCACGGCGCCGATCTGCCGGGTGTTGGCCACGGCGGTATCGGCATCGGGAATGGTCAGGCTGATGTCGAACGGCGTCTTGAAATCCGGTTCGTCGAACCCGGGAAACGCATAGCGCGCGCTGATCGCCTCCATCTGCGTCATCGCGTACGGCTGCCCTTTGGCGGTGACCTTGTACAGACCCTGCAGCTGCGCGTTGAGCGGCGCGCTGTACTCGAACGTCAGCGTCAACGCCTGCGGCGGCAGCGTGCGGCCGAAATCGACCCGCACCACGCCGGCCTTCGGATCCACGTCGACGTACTTGCCCGCATGCGCCTTGCCGGCGGCATCGGTGACCGTCACCCTCGACACCTTCAGCGCGCTGCCGTCCAGCCACAGGTGATCGGAGGCCCTGGTCAGCTTGAGCGCGATCGTGGTGGTGCCGGAAAAATCCTGCTGCGCCGGATCGACCTTGAACGCCAGCCGGTACGACTGCGGCACCGCCCAGCGCGGCAACCGGCCTTGCGGCGCCTGTTCGGCGGTGGCGGCAAATGCAAGGCCGCAGCAGGCGGCAAGGGCGGTGAGCAGAAGCGGGCGAATGGCATGGCGCATGGCGTGTCTCCCCAGACTGGCACAGGAACGCCCACGCTAAGGCTGCCGACGACTTTCGCCCCAGTGCCAGAAGGCATGGCCGGAAGACATGGCTGCAGCCGCCGCTCAACCGGCCACGTCGGCCTGCTCCAGCGCCACCGCCACCGCATGGATCACCGTGGCGATGCGCACCGCGCTCTGGATCGGCTGGGCGGAGAGGCCATGCTTGCGCAGGGTCTTCTCGTGCGACGCCAGGCAGGCGCCGCAGCCGTTGATCGCCGAGACGGCCAGGCAGGCCAGCTCGAAATCGATCTTGTCGCCGCCGGGGTTGCCCATCGCGTTCATGCGCAGGCCGGCACGCAGCGTGCCGTATTCGGGGTCGTCCACCAGGTGCACGAAACGGTAGTAGATGTTGTTCATGCCCATGATCGTGGCGGCCACGCGGGCGCCGTTCAGTTCCTCGGCGCTGGCATGCCTGGCGGCCTCCGCATTGATCGCGGCGGTGAGCGGCTTGTAACGCGCGGCGATGGCGCAAGCCAGCGCGATCACCGCGATCTGCTTCTGGCTCAGTCCGGGCGCGCCGCCTTCGCTCAACACGGACTCGAGGTTCAGGCGCAGGTCCCTGGCGTAATCGGGCAGCTGGCTTTTCAGATCGGCGAGATTCATCGGATACCTCTGGGGGGATGGAAGGACAAGGGCATCGCCGCTTTCGCTCACCCTGTGGGCGAAAAGCTTTTGCTTTGTTACCGATGCCGGGCCGAAAAAAGCCGGCGGCGAAGCGAACCTCGCCGCCGGCGGCAGCACCCGCGCATCAGCGGGGGAGGGAGCACTCTGACGCGCGGGGGTACGGCGAAAAGATCAGGCGACGTGCAGGGTCTCTTCGCCCTTGCTCCAGTTGCACGGGCACAGCTCGTCGGTCTGCAGCGCGTCGAGCACCCGCAGCACCTCGGCCGGATTGCGGCCGACCGAGCCGTCGGTGACGTAGACGAAGCGGATCACGCCTTCCGGATCGACCAGGAACGTCGCGCGCTGCGCCACGCCGTCGTCGGTCAGGATGCCGAGCGCGTTGGACAGGTCCTTCTTGATGTCGGCCAGCATCGGGAACTTCAGGTCGCGCAGGTCCTTGTGGTCCTTGCGCCAGGCCAGATGCACGAACTCGCTGTCGGTGCTGGCGGCCAGCACCTGGCAGTCGCGGTCGGCGAACTGCTGGTTGACGTCGCTGAAGCCCTTGATCTCGGTCGGGCAGACGAAGGTGAAGTCCTTCGGGTAGAAGAACACGCACAGCCACTTGCCCTTGTAGGTGTCGTTGCCGATCGGGAAGAACGCCTTGTCCAGGCTTTCGATCGAAACGGTGGCAGGAACGTTGAACTGGGGAAATTTGTCGCCAATGGTCAGCATGAGTAAGGCCTGTGCAGTGTGGGTTTCGGGGGCAAGAAACACCCTGGAGCGGGTGTCTTGGCGAACAAGATAGAACCTGATCTTGCATTGTTCAAATTGATTGTTACCATCGCAGTCATAGTCACTCGCTATTGATGATCCGGGGTGGACTGATGAACCTGAGGGATCTGCAGTACCTGGTGGCGCTGGCCGAGCACCGGCACTTCGGCCGCGCCGCACAGGCCTGCTTCGTCAGCCAGCCGACGCTGTCCACGCAGATCAGGAAGCTGGAGGACGAACTGGGCGTGGCGCTGGTCGAGCGCACCCCGCGCAAGGTGCTGCTGACCGAGGTCGGCCGCGACATCGCCGAGCGCGCCCGCGACGTGCACAACGGCATCGAGCAGATCCGCGCGGTGGCCCGGCGTACGCTGGACCCGGAATCCGGCACGGTGCGGCTGGGCATCTTTCCGACCCTGGGCCCGTACCTGCTGCCGCATGCGCTGCCGCTGGTACGCGCGGCGTTCCCCCGGCTGGAGCTGCTGCTGGTCGAGGAGAAAACCGAGGCG
>JAGWNA010000054.1 GCA_028871555.1 Lysobacteraceae bacterium | reverse complement strand
GGCTACGGCCTGGTCGTGGGTCTCGACGGCAGCGGCGACCAGACCACGCAGGCGCCGTTCACCACGCAGAGCCTGGAAAACATGCTGCAGCAGTTCGGCATCACGGTGCCGGCCAATGCGCGCCCGCAGCTGAAGAATGCCGCGGCGGTCATGGTCACCGCCGATCTGCCGCCGTTCGCCAAGCCGGGCCAGGCGATCGACGTCACCGTGGCCTCGATCGGCAATGCCAAGAGCCTGCGCGGCGGTCAGCTGCTGATGACCCCGTTGCGCGGCGCCGACGGCAACGTGTATGCGGTGGCGCAGGGCAGCGTGGTGATCGGCGGCGCCAGCGCGCAGGGCAAGAGCGGCTCCAGCGTGCAGGTGAATATCACCGATAGCGGCCGCATTCCCGATGGCGCCTCGGTCGAGCGCAGCGTGGCTTCGTCGTTCGGCAGGGAGGGCAACCTGATGCTCAACCTCAACACGCCGGATTTCACGACCGCCGCGCGCATCGCGCAGGCCGTCAATCAGGCGTATGGCGCTGGCACGGCCGCGGCGGTCGACGGCGGCACGGTATCCGTGCGCGCGCCGCAGGATCTTTCGCAGAAGGTTGCCTGGCTCGGCGCGATCCAGAGTCTGGATGTCACTCCGGGCAGCCCGCCGGCACGGGTGGTGGTCAATTCGCGCACGGGCACGGTGGTGATCGGGTCCGACGTGAGGGTCAGCGCCGCCGCGGTCGCGCACGGCTCGATTCAGGTCACGATCAGCGAGCAACCCCAGGTCAGCCAGCCGGCACCCTTCGGCAGCGGCCAGACAGCGGTGGTGCAGAACAGCAGCGTCCAGATCAGCGAGAGTGGCGCGCACATGTTCAAATTCGGTCCGGGCGTGAGCCTGGACACCATCGTGCGTGCGGTCAACCAGGTGGGTGCGGCGCCGAGCGACCTGATCTCGATCCTGCAGGCGCTGAAGCAGGCCGGTGCGCTGCATGCCGAATTGGTGGTGATCTGATGGCGATCGGGGCAGGCAACGCGATCCGGAATGTCGACACCTGGGCCGACCTGTCCGGGTTCGGCGCGCTGCGCCAGCAGGCGCAGACCGACAGCAAGGCGGCGCTGCCGGTGGTCGCCCGGCAATTCGAATCCATTTTCACCCAGATGATGCTGAAGTCGATGCGCGATGCCAATTACGGCGACCCGTTGTTCGACAGTCAGTCCGGCGATGCCTGGCAGGGTTTGTTCGATCAGCAGCTTTCGGTGACGCTCTCGGCGCAGGGGCATGGTCTGGGTATTGCCGAAATGCTGGTTCGCCAGCTCGGCGGCCAGGCGGCCGGATCGGCCGCTGCCGGCCGATCGACAGCGAATACGGCGTCGAACGAGGCAGCGGCCGATGCCTCGAAAGACGACTGGCAGCAGCGCCTGGGCTCGGTGATAAGTGCCGCTCGCTCGGCCGGGCAGGCGGCATCGCGCTGGGTTTCCGGCAACTCCGTCTACGCGGATGCCGAGCAATTCGTCAGCGAACTGGCGCCCTACGCGCGGAAGGTGGCTGCGAAGCTGGGTGTGTCGTTGCGTGCCGTGCTGGCCCAGGCCGCGCTGGAGACCCAGTGGGGCAGGCACATGCCGGCGCATGCCGATGGCAGCAGCAGCAACAACCTGTTCGGCATGAAGGCCGGTACCGGATGGGATGGCGGGCGCGTCAACGTCCCGACGCTCGAGTTCGAGGGTGGCGTGCCGGTGCGGCGACAGGCCCAGTTCCGTGCGTACGCCACGCCGGAGGCATCGTTCGAGGATTTTGCCCGGCTGGTCGGCGAGAACCCGCGTTATGCCGGCGCCCTCGGCAAGGGCGACGATGTGCGGGGTTTTGCGCGCGGGCTGACCATCGGCCGTTACGCCACCGACCCCGCGTATGCGTCCAAGATCGCGGCCATCGCCGACAGTCCGGCCATGCGCCAGGCACTGGCTGCGCTCAAGAGCAGCGTCAGTCCGCCGATTTCAACAGAATGAAGTGTCCAGGAATTGCCCATGGGTGACATGCTCGGCATCGGTATCTCGGGACTCGGCGCTGCCCAGGTGGCGCTCAATACCGTGGGCAACAACATCAGCAACGTCAACACGCCCGGCTACAGCCGGCAGCTGGTGCAGCAGACCGAGCAGATCAGCCAGTCCAACGGTCGCTACACCGTCGGCAGCGGCGTCAACGTGGTGGCGGTGCAGCGCGCCTACAGCGCCTACCTGACCCGCGCGGTACAGGACAGCAATTCCAGCCTGCAGCGCGCCACCACCTTCAACGACCTGACCAGCACGCTGAACAACGCGCTCAGCGCCAGCGGCGATCTGCAGGGCTCGCTCGACAGCTTCTACGGCGCCTTCGGCACGGTGGCCAATGCGCCGAACAGCGCCTCCGCGCGGCAGGCCCTGCTGGGCAGCGCCGGCTCGATGGTCGCCGTGTTCAATACCCTGGGCCAGCAGCTGGATTCGCAGCGCGGCCAGATCAACAGCCAGATCACCGGCACGGTCAGCAGCATCGACAGCGTGATCGGCAGCATCGCCGATCTCAACAAGCAGATCAGCCAGGTCAGCGTCACCGACCAGCCGAATGCGCTGCTCGACCAGCGCGACGCCCTGGTGCAGACCCTTTCCGGCTACCTCGGGGTGAGCGCCGTCAACGAAAGCAACGGCACGGTGAGCGTCTATTCGTCGAATGGCCAGGCGCTGGTCAGCGGCGCCAATGCCTATCCGCTGGCCACCGGCGGCAATGCGTATGACCCGACCCTGCAGGACGTGTTCGACAGCTCCGGCAACGACATCTCGTCCCGCGTCGGCGGCGGCAAGCTCGGCGCGCTGCTGGACTACCGCACGAACGTGCTCGACCCAGTGCAGAACCAGCTCGGCCAGGCTGCCGTGGCGCTGGCCACCAGCGTGAACAACCAGCAGGCGCAGGGGCTGGATCTCAACGGCATGCAGGGCGCGCCGATTTTCAGCGTGCCGGCCCCGGGCGTGCTCACCGCCGCCAGCAACCTGGGCAATGCCACGGTGGCGGCCAGCGTCAGCGATGTGTCGAAGCTGACCGCCTCGGACTACACGCTCAGCTACAACGGCAGCCAGTGGAACCTGCAGACCACCGCCGGGCAGAACGTGCCGCTGACCACCAATGCCGGCGGCACCCTTTCGGCGGATGGCCTCACCTTCAGCGTTTCCGGTACCGCGCAGGCGGGCGACAGCTACCGGATCCAGCCGACCCGCAACGCCGCCACCGGATTGGCGGTCAGCCTGACCAACCCGTCCGGCATCGCGGCGGCGGCGGCCTTGGCCGTCAGTGCCGGCAGCGCCAATGCCGGCAATGCCACGGCATCGGCGGTGACGGTGACCGATCCGGCCAATCCGGCGCTGCTCGGCAATGCCACCATCGCCTTCACCGCCGCCAATGCCTACCAGGTCACCGACAGCGGCGGCACCGTGCTGGCCAGTGGCGCCTACAGCCCCGGCCAGCCGATCAGCGCCAACGGCTGGAGCCTGTCGGTGTCCGGCACGCCGGCGGCCGGCGACACCTTTGCGGTGGCGGCCAATACCGGCGGCCTGAACGACAACAGCAACGCGCTGGCGATGGCCGGCATGGCCGGCTTCGGCGTGCTCGACGGCGGCAGCACCTCGGTGCTGTCCTCCTTCGCCAGCCTCACCACCCGGATCGGCACGGCAGGCAGCCAGGCGGCGACCAACCTGACCACCCAGACCAGCCTGAACAACCAGGCCGTGTCGGCCCAGCAGGCCGTGTCGGGGGTGAATCTCGACGAGGAGGCGGCCAGCCTGGTCAGGTACCAGCAAGCCTACCAGGCATCGGCCCAGGTGATCGCCACCTCCCAGACCATCTTTTCCAGCCTGCTGATGGCTGTCCAGAGGTAATCGACATGCGCCTTTCCACCAGCTTGATGTACCAGCAGTCGGTCAGCACCATGCTGAACCAGCAGAGCGCGCTGGCCATCACCCAGAATCAGGTGAGCACCGGCAAGCGCATCAATGTCGCCTCGGACGATCCGGCCGGGGCCGGACAGGTGCTCAGCCTCGACCACATCCTGGCGGTCAACGACCAGTATTCGGGCAACATCGACAGCGCCACCAATCGCCTTTCCATCGAGCAGACCGTGTTGAGCTCGGTCGGCAACCTGCTCGACAGCGCGCGGTCGATGGCGATCCAGGGCATCAACGGTTCACTCTCCGGCAGCGACCGCTCAGGCATGGCCACCCAGCTGGGCCAGTTGCGCGACCAGTTGGTGCAGCTGGCCAATGCCGGCGACAGCAACGGCAATGCCTTGTTTGCCGGCACCAGCACCACCACCACGCCGTTCGTGGAAGGGGCCGGCGGCGTGGTCGGCTATGTCGGCAACGATGCCATCCAGATGGCGTCGGTCGGTCCGGGGCTGAAGGTGCCGACCAGCGATGCGGGCAGCGGCCTGTTCGTGGATCTTCCGGCCGGCAACGGCACATTCACCGCCAGCGCCGGCGCAGCCAACGCGGGCACGCTGGTGGTCGGTGCCAACAGCGTCACCGATCCGGCAGCATGGAGCGCGGGCAGTGCCGCCAACGGGGGCAGCTACACCATCACCTTTGGTGCCGGCGGCAGTTGGGCCGTCACCAATGCCAGCGGCAACCCGGTGCTCGACGGCAGTGGCAACCCGGTGGTCGGCACGTACCAGTCCGGCGGCAGCATCGGCTTCAATGGCATGACGCTCAGCCTGAGCGGCACCCCGGCCAGCGGCGACACGGTGCAGGTGCGGGCGGGTGGCAGGCAGGATGTGTTCGCCACGCTCGACAGCATGATCGCCACGCTGCAGGGCGCCGGCCGCGATGCCCAGGTGGCCAATCAGCTCAGCCGGCAGATCGAGTCGCTCGACCAGGCCAAGGCCGGCGTGACCAATGCCGAGGTGTCGATCGGCGGACGCCTGAATACGCTCGGCCAGCAACAGGCCGTCTACCAGAATCTGAAAGTCACCTATCAGCAGACTTTGTCCAGTGTGCAGAATGTGGACATCTATACGGCCATAGGAAATCTTTCATCGCAGTCCGCCGCATTGCAGGCGTCGCAGCAGGCGTTCGCCAAGGTCAATTCGACGACCCTTTTCGACTACATCAAGTGACGGTCGGCGGGGCCGAGGCCGGGCCGCATGCGGCGTGCGGCGCGACGGCGTTCCCCCGGTCGCGCCTTTCGATGCACGGGTCGATCGTCACGCGCAGGAGGCTTGACCGACTACCACATGGTTGGCGTGGGATGCAAGAAAAATCCCGCGGGAACCGCTCAAGTATTCCCGGCCGGTGCCGAAAAACCCCTTGAGGCGGATGGCATCCCATCAGTGGAACCTTGCCGCCGGGATGCAGAACTACCGAACAAACCGGCATATGGTTTCCACAGGAGATTTCCATGTCACTCACCATCAACACCAACATCAACTCGCTGGTCGCGCAGAACAATCTGAACAAGTCGCAGAGCGCGCTGGCCCAGGCCACCGAGCGCCTGTCGTCGGGCCTGAAGATCAACAGCGCCACCGACAACGCGGCCGGCTTCGCGATCTCGACCCGCTTCACCACCCAGATCGGCGGTCTCGGCCAGGCCAGCGCCAACGCCAGCGACGCGATCAACCTCGCCCAGACCACACAGTCGGCGCTGGACCAGGTCACCGCCAACCTGCAGGCCATCCGCGATCTCGCGGTACAGTCGGCCAACGGCAACTACAGCAACAGCGACCGCGCATCGATCAATACCGAAGTGCAGCAGCGGTTGTCGGAAATCACCCGTATCGCCAACCAGACCGACTTCAACGGCCAGAAGGTGCTGGACGGTTCGCTCGGTACGCTGAGCTTCCAGGTCGGCGCCAACGTGGGCCAGACCATCAGTGTCGACGTCAGCCAGGGCGTGCGCACGAACCAGGTCGGCGCCGTTGCCGAAGTGTCCACCGGCAACATCAGCGCGGCCTTCAATCCGACTTCGGGCAGCATCACGGGCAGTGCGGCGGCCGATGTGACCGGCACACCCTATACATTCACCGTCGATGGCCATTCGGTGACCACCCTGGCGGCCGATACCACCTCGGCTGCGCTGGTATCGGATGTCCAGAGCCAGTTGAACACGGCCGCTCCCAATACGTACACGGTCAGTGCGAACGCCAGCGGCGTGCTCACGATCAAGAACAATGCCACGGGCACCGCCTCCGCCGCTCCGGTCATCGCCGGCGCCGGCGCGGCCAACGCATTCGGCGCGGCGCCGGTCTCCACGGCCGGTGCGGCCAGCGGCCTGACCGCCGCGGGCGTTTCGATCAACGGCACCACCGTGGACCTGTCGTCGGCCACCACCTTGCAGAACGTGTCCGACGCCATCAACGCGGCGAGCATCTCGGGCGTCAGTGCGGCCGTGAACGCGGCCGGCAACGGCATCAACCTGTACTCCAGCGATGCCACCAACGGCTTGAAGATCACCGATGCGAACGGGACCTTCATCACCGCTGCGGCGACCAACGGCAACACCGCCGCAGCCTATACCGCCGGCAGCACCGCAGCCGTCGGCGGTAGCCTGCAGGGGAGCAGCGTGACCACAGTCGACAACGCCAACGCGCTGATCTCGCGCATCGACGTGGCACTGAGCACGGTCAGCGACCTGAACAGCACGCTGGGCGCGATCCAGAACCGCTTCGAGTCGACGATCTCGACCCTGAGCGCCGAGCAGAACAGCCTGTCCGCCTCGCAGAGCAACATCCGCGACGCCAACTTCGCCGCGGAAACGGCCAACCTGAGCAAGGCGAACATCCTGCAGCAGGCCGGCATCTCGGTGCTGGCCCAGGCCAACGCCCAGCCGCAGCAGGTGCTGAAGCTGTTGCAGTAATCGCGGTACGGTCCACCGCGATGATCCTCTATCGCGGTGGACCTGCGGCACGATGGAAACGGCTGGCGGTGATCGGATCTGCACCGGCTGCCGCCAGCTTTACAGGAGCCACCCGCAAAGTCCTTGCAAGCGATGAGGCTTTTGCCGGTGACTCGCTGCTCCCGGGCACCGGTGGCGAGAATGTCTTGCATCGGGTGACGGGCACTTCACGGGTATTGCCATGACCACTACCAGCGGCATCTCCAGCGGCAGCCTCAGTTCGCTGCTATCGGGCCTGACCGGCACCAGCAGCAGTTCGACCAGTGGCGCGGGCCAGGCGATCCTGAGTTCGGCCGGCATCGGCTCCGGCTTGAACGTATCCTCGATCGTGAGCGCGCTGGTCAATGCCGCCCAGGCAGCACCACAGACCCAGATCAACAGCGCCACCAGCCAGACCAACAGCCTGCTTGGCGGCCTCAGCACGCTCAACAGCACATTGACCTCACTGCAGTCGTCGGTGGCCGCGCTGACCAGCGCCAGCACGTTCAACAGCTACACGGCGAGTCTGGCCGATACGACGATCGGTACGGCGACCACGCTGAGCAATGCCAAGCCGGGAAGCTATGCGCTGCAGGTCACCCAGTTGGCCACCGCCCAGCAGCGCGCCAGCGGCGCTTACACCAGCACCGCAGCGGTCGGCGCCGGCACGCTGAACATCACCGTCGGCAGCAGCAGCGTCAGTGTGAACGTGTCTTCGACGGCGACGCTGTCGGATATCGCCAGCGCCATCAACAGTGCCTCGGGCAACCCTGGCGTGACCGCCACCGTGATCAACGGCACCGGCGGTTCGCAGCTGCTGCTCAGTTCCAACCGGACCGGCGTCGCCAACGGCTTCACCATCACTGCCGGCAGCGGCAGCGACCCGGCTCTGGCGAGTCTGGCCAGCAGCCTCAATACGGCGGGCAGCAACGAGGCGAAGGATGCCCTGCTCACCCTCAACGGCATCAGCGTCGACAGCGCCAGCAATGCGGTCAGCGGTGCGCTCGACGGCGTCACCCTGAACCTCGCCGCGACCGGCAGTACGCAACTGACGGTGAAGCAGGACACCAGCAAAACGGTCAGTGCGATCCAGACCTTCGTCACCGCCTACAACAGCTATGTCGCCTCGATCGGGACACTGGCCAGTTACGACGCGACCAGCAAGGTGGCCGGCCCCCTGCTCGGCGACTCCACCTTGAATTCCGTGGCCAACCAGATATCCAGCGTGCTCAGCAAGAGCGTACCCGGCAACAGCATCGGGTCGCTGGCCAGTCTGGGCATCACCCGCCAGGCGGACGGCACGCTGTCCCTGTCCTCGTCGACCCTGACCAGCGCGTTGAGTGCGAATCCGGCGACCGTGCAGGATCTTTTCGCCGGCAGCAACGGCTATGCCACCCGGCTCAATGCAGCCATCGACACCTTTACCTCCAGCACCGGCATCATCGCCACCCGCGAGCAGAGCCTCAATAGCCGCCTGACTCAGCTTTCCGGTCAGCAGACCGCGCTCAATGCCCGCATGGCCGTTTATCAGCAGCAACTGCAGACCGAATACACCAACCTCGACACCTTGATGTCGAGCCTGAACAACACCAGCAGCTTTCTCACCACCTCGCTGGCCCAGTTGACCAACCCGCCCAAGAATTGATGAACCGGGAGCCGACATGACATACGGATACGCGCGCAACGCCAGCGCGATCTACCAACTGAACAGCGTGCAGGGCGTGGTGGAAAATGCCGATCCGCACCAGCTTGTCGGCATGCTGCTGAATGGCGCGATCGACCGGATCATCCAGGCACGCGGGTACATGGTTCACCACAACGTGGCGGCGAAAGGAACCGCCATCGCGCGCGCAGTGGCCATCATCGGCGAGCTGCGCAACAGTCTGGACCACAAGGCGGACCGCACGCTCAGCCAGCAGCTGGACTCGCTGTACGACTATGTGGCACGGCGTCTGCTGTTCGCCCAGTTGAACGACGACCAGGCCGCGCTGGATGAAGCCATCCGGCTGCTTGCACCGATCCGCGACGGCTGGCAGGCGATACGCGGCAGCTACATGCAGGGTGCCCGGGTGGCATCCGCGGCGCGATGATGAGTGACAGCGGCCATCCCGATCTGGATCGCGCCCTGCTGCTCGGCGGGCAGATGCTGGATGCGGCACGGGCCGGCGACTGGCCGCGCGTCACCGCATTGCAACCGGAATGCGATGCGCTGCTGCGGCGCGAGCATCCGGCCGACGAATCCGCCCGCAGCGCCCTGCAGGGGCTGCAATCGCAGTATCAAAGCCTGTCGGAACTTGTCGCCCGGGCACGTGACGGGATTGCCGGCGAGATCGGTCGGCATGCGCAGACCCATCGTGCGTTGAGCAGCTATCTGGACTCGTCCGTAGCGCGCTGAGCCCGGCCCGGCCAGGGCGGCCCCGTGCGTCGGCGACCCGTTGTGCATTATCGTGGCGAAGCGCCGGCCGTGACGGTACCTGCCCGGGCCGTCGGAGCCTGATGCCGCGCAGGCGGCACGGGCGCATTGATCCGGACGCATTGATCCGATACAGGACGGATGTCCCATGCAAGATGTCGCCTGGCAAGCATTTTCCGAACGTGTGAGTTGCGAAGGTCGATGGCACGTCGACTGCGCCGCGATCGACTGGCCGCTGACGACAACACGGGCCAGTCAACTGGTTGAGCGTGCCGCCACCGTACTGGCCAGTATCGCTGCGCTCGAAGAGCGTCGTACCGAGGCTGTCGATGAGGCCAATCCGCTGCAGCAGGAAATCCAGCGGCTGGACGCGAAGCTCACTGCGCTGATCGACATCGTCAATCAGCTGCTGGTGCCGGCCAGCGCGTTGCCGCCACGCCAGCTTCTGCGCTTCAATGCCGTCGGCGCGGTGTTGCCCGCGGCGCTGCTGCCGCCAGGCGGAGCGTTGCTGCTGCGGCTGCGCTTCGATGTCTGCCGCAGCCTGCCGCTGGAACTGGCCGCACGGGTCGAGCGGACCCTGGACGAGGGGCGGGTGTTCGTGGCGTTTGCGTCACTTGGCGACGCGCTGGGTGACGCAATCGAACGGCTGGTTTTTCGTCATCATCGACGCAAAGTGGCAGATGCGCGCCAGCTGACGATTTGAGTTGCGACCCGTCGACATTTTACCCGTGATACCGCGCACGCATGGCATGTGATGCAGCTCACACTACACACGTCTGGTGCAGCAATTCCATTGGCGCCGGCATCCGCTATGCCCAGGAGAAGGCGTCGGCCCTGACGTGAAGGCAAAGTGAAGAGACTTCATGCAGTTAGGCGTACTGGTATGCCGATCGGCAGTGCCCCGAAGTGCATGAATCGGGGCGTTGGGAAACTGTCAGGCGACGTTTTGTCGTCACCGCGACCGTCAAAATTGGCCCTGTTATTGCTCGCTGTTTTTCGAGCCGGCGACAAAAAGCCGGCACGAACCAGAACACGCCAGCCGGAGTCATCGGCGTTGTTCGGAATGCAGTTGCGGCACAACGGAGGCTTAATCGTGCAGAAATTTGATTTCCTGGTCATCGAATCCGATCTGAAGCGGGCGGAGTCAGTCATGACGGCGCTGTATTTCCTGGGATACCGGCCCCAGCATGGGGAAACCTGCGACAGCGTCGATGAGTCCACCCACGCCTGGCGTGCGGTGTACATCGGGGGTATCGCCGAGGTTGCCGAAAGTGAGCGTCAGTTCGCACTGCTTGGTGCGGCGGCAGCCCGCGTGCCGATTCTGCTGGCCAGCGACTCGCAGTGGGTGGAACGTTTCGGCGCGGCAAAATCCCCCTTTGCCGCGCGGTCGGCCATCCTGGAATTTCCGCTGCGCTACGTGCAGGTGGCCGAGGCCATGTGCAACGTCCATGCGCGCATACTGGGCGGCCACTCGGGCAAGCTGCGTTTTGTCGGCAATTCGGCGCCGATCTGCCGCGTCAATGCGCTGATCCGTCAAGTGGCGCCGTTCGATTCGAGCGTACTGGTGCTCGGCGAATCGGGGACCGGCAAGGAAATGGTGGCGCGGGCGATCCACGACAATTCGCCGCGCAGCGACAAGCCGTTCGTCGCCATCAACTGCGGCGCGATTCCCGCCGAGCTGCTGGAGAGCGAGCTGTTCGGCCACGAGAAGGGCGCTTTCACCGGCGCGATCAGTGCACGCAAGGGCCGTTTCGAAATGGCCGAAGGCGGCACGCTTTTCCTGGACGAGATCGGCGACATGAGCCTGCCGATGCAGGTGAAGCTGCTGCGCGTTTTGCAGGAGCGCGTATTCGAGCGCGTCGGCGGCAACCGCACCCAGCGCTGCGACGTGCGCATCATCGCGGCGACTCATCGCAATCTGGAGCAGTCGATCGCCAACGGCCAGTTCCGCGAGGACCTGTACTACCGGCTGAGCGTATTTCCGCTGGAACTGCCCTCGCTGCGCGAGCGGCTGGACGACCTGCCGGTGCTGGTGGTCGAGTTCAACCAGCGGTTGGCCCGGCGCGGGCTGGGTGCAGTGCGCTTCAGCGCGGGTGCCATGCGTTCGCTGCGCGATTACGCCTGGCCCGGCAACGTGCGCGAGTTGTCCAATCTGGTCGAACGCATGGCGATCCTGTTCCCGCATGGTGAAGTGCGTTGCGGCGACTTGCCCGAAAAATATCGCGGTCAGCATGCCGGCGATGAAATGCGCGGTACCGGACTGCTGGCGTTGATGGAAGGCTCCGCATCGTATGCCGCCGACGAGGACATCCACCTGGCCACCGATACGTCGGGATCGCTGCTGCCGATGGAAGGGCTGGACCTGAAGGATCATCTGACCGTGATCGAAGTCGGCCTGATCCGCCAGGCACTCGAAGCCACCGGCGGCGTGGTGGCGCACGCCGCCCGCCTGCTGCACATGCAGCGCACCACCCTGGTGGAAAAACTGCGCAAGTACGGGCTGCAAGGCAGCATGGCCGCGTGACCGCTCCCGTAGGAGCGCACCTTGTGCGCGATGCTTTCCGTCACGTAACGAAGAGCCATCGCGCACAGGGTGCGCTCCTACGGAGACGAGGGGATCTTCGTGGCACGCCTCGTGCATTTACCTCTTCATCTACCTCCATGCGCTGGAAAATTGACATGAGCACGATCGACGTCAACAACCTGCTTTCCCAGATGCGCCAGATGACTGCGCAGGTGCATTCGCCGGAAACCGCGTTCAGAGCCGCACCGGTTGGTGGACAGGCCGATTTTTCCGCCTTGCTCAAGCAGTCGATTTCCGCCGTGGGGCAGAACCAGCTTGAGGCCGGACGCATGGCGGCGAGTTTCGAGCGCGGTGATCCCGGTGCCGATCTGGGGCGCACCATGATCGCGGTGCAGAAGGCCGACCTTTCACTGAGCACGATGGTCGCGGTGAACAACAAGCTGGTGGACGCGTACAAGCAGATCATGAACATGACTTTCTGACGCGCTTCGCGTCGATCATTCGTCCCCTCTACTAGACAACGAGCAGCAGCATGGCCGACAACGCCATCGCAACCAGCGGCAACAACGGTTCGCGCCTGGATCCCTTCAAGCAACTCACGGGCAACCCGGCAGCGCGCCAATTGCTGCTGCTGGTGGCGGTGGCTGCGGCGGTCGCGCTCGGGGTGGCGGTGGTGCTGTGGTCGCGCGGGCCGAACTACGGTCTGCTGTATGCGGGGTTGACGCAGAAGGACGCTGCGGCGATCACCCAGCAGCTGCAGGCCGGCAATACGCCCTACAAACTCGGCAGCGACGGCTCGTCGATCATGGCGCCGGCCGCGGATCTGGCGGCGCTGCGCCTGAAGCTGGCAGGCCAGGGATTGCCGCAAGGCATGGCAAGCAGTGAAGCCAGCGGAGCGGGCGACTCGCCTTTCGGCATGAGCGATCTGGCTGAGCGCACCCGCTATCAGCAATTGCTGGAAACCGATCTGGGCAACACCATCAGCGGGCTGCAATCGATACGTGCCGCGCGCGTGCATCTGGCGCTGCCGAAACCGTCGGCGTTCATCCGCGACAATCGGGCGGCCAGCGCATCGGTGCTGGTCACGCTGTATCCCGGACGCCAGCTGGATGCCGGCCAGGTCGCGGCGATCGTGCATCTGGTATCGGCCAGCGTGCCGGATCTCGATGCGCGTCAGGTTTCGGTGATCGACCAGCAGGGCCAGTTGCTGACCAGCGACCCGGAAAGCCCCGGCGCGATCGGCGACAACCGCTTGCGGCTGGCCACCCAGATCGAGAACACCTATGCACAGCGCATCGAGCAACTGCTGACGCCGCTGGTCGGCCCGGGCAGGGTGCGTGCGCAAGTTTACGCCGACCTGGATTTCAGCCAGACGGAGAAGGCCACCGAAACATTCGATCCGGCTCATCCGGCGCTGCGCAGCGAGCAGACCAGCAGCGAGCAGCATGACGCCGCCGGTGCTCCAGGCGGTATCCCCGGCGCGCTCAGCAACCAGCCACCGGCGCTCGCGGCGCAACCGACCGCGGCCAAGCCGGGTGCCGGCAAGCCGGGTGCGGCCAGCGCCCCGGGTGCGGCCAGCGCCGCGGCGGCAACCGCCGGACCGGCCGAAACCCGCAGCAGCGCCACGCGCAATTACGAACTGGATCGCACGATCAGCCATGTCAGCGATCCTGCCGGTCGGCTGGCACGCCTGACCGTGGCCGTGGTGCTGGACAACAAGCTGGTCAGTTCCGGCGACGACGGACAGCCGCCCAAGAGCGTGCCCTTTACCGCGCAGGAACTGCAGCATCTGACCGAGCTGACCAAGAACGTGGTGGGCTTCGACGCGACGCGAGGCGACAGCGTCAGTGTGATCAATCAGCCGTTCCAGCACGAACCGGCACCCGAGGCGCTTCCGGGGATACCGCTGTGGCAGCGGCCCGGTGCGATGGATCTGATCAAGCAGGGACTGGGTGTGGTGTTCGCGCTGCTGGTCGCGTTCGGCCTGCTGCGCCCGCTCATGAAGGGCCTGCTGCGCGGCGAAACGTCCGCACGCTCGCTGCCGGGCCCGCTGCAGAATATTTCCGTGCGCGTCGGCGACGATCCGCAGTCGGTCGAACCGCCGGCCCGGCTCAATGCGGTGCCGACGCTCGCGTATGAGCAACGAATCAACGCGGCCCGACGGATGGTCGGCGAGAACTCCAAGCAGGTGGCGCAAGTCGTGAAGAACTGGGTGGGCGAGGATGGCAGCTGAAATTTCCCATATCGGTGGTGCGCAGTGCGCGGCGATCCTGCTGTTGTCGCTGGGCGAGCAGGATGCCGCCGAGGTGCTCAAGCACCTTGGCGCGCGTGATGTCCAGGCCGTCGGTTCGGCGATGGCGGCGTTGCCCAGCGTGTCGCGCGAGCAGGTCCAGAAGGTATTGGACCGGCTCGACGACGAGATGGGGCGACAGACCTCGCTGGGCGTCGGCACCGAGGATTACATCCGCAAGATGCTGGTCAATGCGCTGGGCGAGAGCAAGGCCGGCGGCCTGATCGACCGCATCCTGCTCGGCCGCAGCAGCAAGGGGCTGGAGTCGCTCAAATGGATGGAGAGCCGGGCGATCGCCGAAATGATCAACCAGGAGCATCCGCAGATCATCGCGCTGGTGCTGGCGCATCTGGAACCGGACCAGGCGGCCGAAGTCATCGGCTACCTGCCCGAGCGGGTACGCAGCGACGCGGTGATGCGCATCGCCACGCTCGATGGCGTGCAGCCGCATGCGCTGAACGAACTGGATGAAGTCATGGAGCGCCAGTTTTCCGGCGGCAGCAAGAAACTCAAGTCGGCCAGCGTCGGAGGATTGAAAGCGGCCGCCGACATCCTCAACGCGATGGAAGGCACGCGTGAAACCGAGTTGATGGCGGCGATCCGCAGCCATGACGAGGTGCTCGGCGGCAAGATCGAGGATCTGATGTTCGTGTTCGAGGATCTGGCCGGCGTCGACGACCGCAGCCTGCAGACGCTGCTGCGCGAAGTCCCCTCAGGAGTGCTGATCACGGCGCTCAAGGGAGCCGAGCCGCAGATGCGCGAGAAGATCTTCGCGAACATGTCCAAGCGTGCCGCCGACATGATGCGCGACGATCTCGAGGTGAAGGGTCCGGTGCGCCTGAGCGAAGTCGATGCGGCCCAGAAAGAGATCATGGCGACAGCCCGCAAGCTTGCCGATGCCGGGCAGATATCCCTGTCCACCGGCGGTGAGGAGTTCGTCTGATGATCGCCGCAGGCAGCGATGCCGCGGCAGGCATCCAGCGCTGGGAGTTGCCCAACGTCGGCTGCCTGCAGCCGGTATCGAAGGCGGCCGGTGCGGTACCGCAGCCAACCGTGCGCGAACTCGAGGCGCTCGAGCAGCAGGCGCGCGAGGAAGGTTACGCGGCAGGTCGTGCCGAAGGACTGGCCGCGGCGCGACAGCAGCTGGACGAGCGACTGGCCAGACTCGATGCCTTGTACGAGGCGGCGGCGCAGCCACTGCAGGCGCTGGACGAGCAGACCGAACGGGAGCTGGCGCGACTGGCGATGGTGGTGGCGCATCGGGTGATCGTCCACGAGCTGCAACTGTCGCCCGGGGTGATCGTGCAGGCGGTACGCCAGGCAGCGAAGGCGCTGCCGGCTGCTACCCGCCAGTTGCGTATCCATGTGCATCCGGACGATCTGCTGCTGTTGCGCGAACTGGGCACCACCGAAACCGATTGGCAACTGCTCGCCGATCCGGCGCTGGCACGCGGCGACTGCCAGTTGGACAGCGAGCACTCGCGACTGGATGCGCGGGTGGAAACCCGCCTTGCCGCCGTGATCGACGGCGTACTGGGCGACGATCGCGTCGACGACGAGGCCGGCGCATGAATGCCCATCAATCATGCGCTCGACCTGCAGGAGCCGGTGTGGGGAGCGGCGCATGAACACCGACGCCACGCTCGCCGCACGCCAGTCGCGCTGGCAGCAGCAACTGGCACGCCGCTGTGCCGCTGCCGCCACGGTGCGCACGTTGATTGTGGAAGGCAGTTTGCGTCGGGTCGTCGGGCTGACCATGGAGGCCGAGGGATGCGAGGCGGCGCTGGGCGCACGCTGCCTGGTCGACACCGCCGACGGTGCGCAACTGGAGACCGAAGTCGTCGGCTTTGCCGACGAGCGCCTGCTGCTGATGCCGGTGGGCGACATGCATGGCGTCCTGCCCAATGCGCGGGTGCGCCCGTGCGGGGCAGGCAGCGGGCTGCCGGTCGGCAATGCGTTGCTGGGGCGGGTGATCGGCGCCGACGGCATGCCGCTGGACGGGCTGGGTCCGCTGGGCGTGGACGAGCACGCGGCGCTCAAGCGCGAGCCGATAAATCCGATGGCGCGCAAGCCCATCGATGCGCCGCTGGACGTCGGCGTGCGTGCGATCAATGCCTTGCTCACCGTCGGCCGCGGCCAGCGGCTGGGCCTGTTCGCCGGCTCCGGAGTCGGCAAGTCGACCCTGCTCGGCATGATGACGCGCTACACCAATGCCGATGTGGTGGTGGTGGGGCTGATCGGCGAGCGCGGCCGCGAGGTGAAGGAGTTCGTCGAGCAGACGCTTGGCGTGGAGGGCCGCCGCCGTGCCGTGATCGTGGCCGCACCGGCCGACGCCCCGCCGCTGAAGCGGCTGCGCGGCGCGCAGTACGCCACCGCGATCGCCGAATGGTTTCGCGACCGCGGCCAGCGCGTGCTGCTGCTGATGGATTCGCTGACCCGCTACGCCCAGGCGCAGCGCGAAATCGCCCTGGCGATCGGCGAGCCGCCGGCGACCAAGGGTTATCCGCCGTCGGTGTTCGCGATGATGCCGGCGCTGGTCGAGCGCGCCGGCAACGATGCCGAAGGGCGCGGTTCGATCACCGCGTTCTATACCGTGCTGACCGAGGGCGACGACCATCGCCACGATCCGATCGCCGATGCGGCGCGTGCGATTCTGGACGGCCATATCGTGCTGTCGCGCGACCTGGCCGAGGCCGGGCATTACCCGGCCATCGACATCGAGGCATCGATCAGTCGCGTGATGCCGGCCGTGACGACACGCGAGCACCAGCGTTCGGCGCAGCGTTTCCGGCAGGTCTATTCGGCCTACCGGCAGCAGCGCGACCTGATCGCGGTGGGTGCCTACCAGAAAGGCTCCGATCCCGAGGTCGATCAGGCGATCGAACTGTGGCCGCAGTTGCGCGGATTCCTGCAGCAGGAAGTCGATGAGCCGATGACCATGGAAGCGGCCATCGAGATGCTCAACGTCCTTGCCGATCAGGTGAAAGAATGAGTTCGCGCGCCGCGCAGTTGCAACCGGCGGTCGAGCAGGCCAGGCAACGCAGCGAGGATGCGCTGGCGCAACTGGCCGCGCAGCAGCAACTGCTGGCCAAGGCCGAGCAGCAGCTGAGCGAGTTGCAGCGCTATCGGCGGGAATATGCCACGGCCGGTGCCGGCGCATTGACGGTCGGGTCGCTGGTCAACCGGCAGAATTTTCTCGATCGCATCGATCAGGCGATCGTCCAGCAGGGGGTCGAGATCGCTCGCCTGCAGCGCCAGTACGGACAGGCGCAGAACCGCTGGCATCAGGCGCATGCCCGGGAAAGCGCACTGGACAACGTGGTCGATCGTTATCACGCCGAGGCGCGCCGGGCGGAGGATCGCAACGAGCAGGCCGAAAGCGACGAACGCACGCAATACCGAAGGTCGCGCTGATGGCTCCGATCCTGTCCGGTTGCCCATCGCGGTTTTTGTGGCGCATGACCCGCGCATGCGCATCCACGTGCCATTTCAACGGAGCCAGTTCGCCATGACCATCGTCGCCACCCTCGTCCCCAGCGCCCCCAGCGCCACCGCCGCAGGTACGGCCGTGCACGCTGCCGCAACGGCGGATAGCCATGCGGCGACGGATACGCCGGGCCATTTCGATCAGCAGTTCCAGCTCGCCCGGCAACAGCGCATGAGCACGACCGATTCGGGCGATGCATCGAAAGCGGCGAGCCACCAGGCCGGTGACCCGCGGCAACAGCGCGATCCATCGCCGCCTGTGACCGATCTGCCGACCACGGCTGCGGTGCAGGCTGCCGTGGCGACGCCGAAGGCCGCGGGGAGCGGCGATCGCGCCAGCGACCACAACGGCGACCATGGCGGCGACCCGGCTGCCACCGCGATGGCCGGCGCCATGCTGGCGTTGCTCGGGCCGTCGGCTGCCGTCGCGCCGCGACCGGGCGCCGTCGCCGCCAGTGCGGCGCCCGGTATCGCGGTATCCGCAAACGGCGGCAAGGGCGTGGCGGCCGATGCCGATGCCGGTACGGCTGCGGCGGGGTTGCAGCAGGTGACCGATGCGGGCAGCGACGCCGCGGCTGCAGGGAATGCCTTGCCGCAGAACGCCAGCGTGGCGCCGGCCGTGCAAACTCCGGCGTCGACGAAGGCCGGGCCGGCCAGCGACTCGGCCAGCGCCGTGGCACAGGCGATCGCCTTGCCGGCGCCACCGGCCGGCGGCGCGCCGGCGGGCATGCCGCAACTTCAGCTGTCCGCGCCGGTGGGCAGCCCGGCATTCGCCCAGGAGCTGGGCCAGCACGTGGCGTGGCTCGGCGGCCAGGACGTCGCGCAGGCGCGAATCCGGCTGCATCCGGCGGAACTGGGCCAGCTCGACGTGAAAATCAACGTGACTCACGGGCGGGTCGATGTGGTGTTCAGTGCACAGCACCCGGCGGCAGTGAACGCGGTGCAGCAGAGTCTGCCGCAGCTGGGACACATGCTGGCGCAACACGGACTGGCGCTGGATCACGCCGAGGTGGGCCAGCACGATCGCGGCGAGCATCGGAGCCACAGCGGCAATGCTCCGGCTGCGGCGGTGATGGGCGAACCGGATGAAGTCGGCGGCATCAACCTGTCGGTATCGCCGGGCAGCGTCAGCCTGCTCGATGCCTTCGCCTGAGCGCGGGCAGCTCGACTGGCCCGCCTGGCTTGGCGTGCAACTTGTAGGAGCCCACCCTGTGGGCGAATGCCCTCCGCTGGCACCCTGACAAGAGCATTCGCGCACAGGGTGCGCTCCTACCGGTCTCGGGCAACCCTTCTGTAGGAGCCCACCCTGTGGGCGAATGCCCTCCGCCGGCACCCCGACAAGGGCATTCGCGCACAGGGTGCGCTCCTACCGGCATCGTGCAACCCGTCCGTAGGAGCCCACCCTGTGGGCGAACGCTCTCCGCCGGCACCCCGACAAGGGCATCGCGCACAGGGTGCGCTCCTACCGGCCTCGCGCAACCCATCTGTAGGCGCCCACCCTGTGGGCGAATGCCCTCCGCCGGCACGCGCCAGGAACCGGATCGGTCCAGATTCCCCTTCGTCGCGATCACGTCGCGACGGCAGTACGACAGGCGTCAAGAAAGCGCCGCTGCTGCCGGCGGTTACCGAACCGAATCCCGCGGATCCAGTTGCCACAAGGTTTCCGGGTGCTGGCACGCGGTTTGCTTTTGACTGCTCAGCCCGCGTCGTGCGGGATCACGCAACCCATCCGGACCGAGGTTCCAATGCTTGACGACGAGGAAGTTGAAACAGTCGATGTACCCGTGCCGCGCAAGCGCCGGACACCATGGTTGATCGGACTCGTCGTGGTACTGCTGGCAGCGGGCGCGGGTGGCTATCTGTTGCTGGCAAGGCATCCCGCCGCAACGAGCGTTGCTGCCGGCAGGACCAGGGCGGTTACGCCGAAGGTGGTCGGGGTCGAACACTATCTGCCGCTGGAACCGGCGTTCGTGGTGAACGTGCGCGACAAGGATTCGATGCGCTACCTGCAGGTGGGCATCACCCTGATGTCCCACGACACCGATTCGCTCAATGCAGCCAGGCAGGCCGATCCGGTCATCCGCGATGCATTGCTGACGCTGCTCGGCAGTCAGGAATACGCGGATATCAGCGGCAGCGCCGGTCACCAGAAACTGCAGGCGCAGGCACTGGCCGTGGTGCGCAAGATCGTCCAGGCCCGCCAGGGCCGCCCCGGCATCGACGCGCTGTACTTCACCAGTTTCGTGGTGCAGTGACGGGGATGGCGCACTCATGAGCGAGCTGCTTTCCCAGGACGAAATCGATGCGCTGCTCAATGGCGTCGAGGGTGGCGCGGTCGAGACCGGCGGCGATGAGCCGCTGCCGGCCGGTACCGTCATTTCATACGACTTCACCCAGCAGGACCGCATCGTGCGCGGCCGGCTGCCGACGCTGGAGATGGTCAACGACCGCTTCGCGCGCTATTTCCGCACCGGCGTGTTCAACGTGCTGCGCAAGTCCTGCGAGGTGTCGGTGCTTGGCGTGAAGATGCTCAAGTTCGCCGAATACGTGCACGGACTGGCGGTACCGAGCAACCTCAATCTGGTCCGCATCAAGCCGTTGCGGGGCACTGCGCTGGTGGTGCTGGAGCCGCGGCTGGTATTCACGGTGATCGACAATTTCTTCGGCGGCGACGGCCGTTTTCATGCGCGCATCGAAGGTCGCGATTTCACCGCTACCGAGAACCGCGTGATCCAGATCCTGCTGGTCGAATTCTTCAAGGCGATGGCGGAGGCCTGGGCGCCGGTACTGGGTCTGGATTTCGAATACCAGAACTCCGAGATCAACCCCCAGTTCGCCAACATCGTCAGCCCGACCGAGACGGTCGTGGTGTCGCGTTTCCACGTCGAGCTCGATGGCGCCGGCGGTGACGTCCACCTCACCATGCCGTACGCGATGGTCGAGCCGATCCGTACCCTGCTCGATGCCGGTGTGCAGAGCGATCGCGTCGACCGCGACGACCGCTGGGCCGAATTCCTGCACGAGGAGGTGCTCGATGCCGAGGTCTGCCTCAGCTCCCTGCTGCTCGAGACCCGGCTGAGCATCGGTGAGTTCCTGCACCTGCGTCCGGGTGATGTGATCCCGATCCAGCTCCCCGAGCTGGCCACCGTGTTTGCCGAGGATGTGCCGGTGTTTCGCGGCCATTACGGCCAGTCGAACGGCAACAATGCCGTGCGTTTCCATGCCCAGGCCGGTCGACGCGACAGGCGATCGGCGGGCGATCATTCCATCGGGAAGAATCCAGCATGAACCAATCCGTGAACGGTGCGTCGGCCCAGCCCGAGCGTGTCGAATTCGATGCGCTGAACGGCGCGGCCGCCGACGGTGGCGATGTCAGCCTCGACATGATCCTCGATGTCCCGGTGACTCTGGCGATGGAGGTGGGGCGTACCCGCATCAGCATCCGCAACCTGCTGCAGCTCAACCAGGGCTCGGTGGTGGAGCTGGACCGCGCCGCCGGCGAGCCGCTGGACGTTTTCGTCAACGGCACCCTGGTCGCGCATGGCGAGGTGGTGGTGGTCAACGAGAAGTTCGGCATCCGCCTGACCGACGTGATCAGCCCGACCGAACGCGTGCGCAAGCTGCGCTGATGGACACGCAGGCCTTCATGCTGGCCGCCGCGCCGGCTGCCGTCTCCGACGTCGAA
>JAGWNA010000006.1 GCA_028871555.1 Lysobacteraceae bacterium | reverse complement strand
TGCGTGACCACGCCCATTCACAGGACTGCCCAGCCAGCAGCATGCCGCGCCGTTGTAACTCGCGCACGTCCAGACGGTGCAGGGATTCGATACGGACGTTTCGCGCGGGCCGTCCCGCACCGTAGCGCGAGCCGCCACGACTCACGGCTGCCATTCCACAGAATACGAAATCATTAGGCTAAGTCCCGTTTTTCGGTTGAAATCAGATACCCCGCGCAGCGGTGAGCCTTCATCGGGTAGTGCATGCCGTGGCCGCTGGCGCAGGTGCCCATGCCGGCCGGTGGATTGATCGTGTCCGGGGTGAAGTACTGGCAGTCGCCACAGGTCACAAGCGGGCGCGGGATGTAGCCGCCAGCCTTGCGGATCGCGCACCACGGGCAGCCCAGCGCACGCGGCCAGCCGTCGACCACGGGCAGCACGGCGGCGATGCCGGGGTGAGCGTAGACGGGGCCACAGTGACGGCAATGGATGGCTGCCGTATCGTCCAGCGGCACCTTGCCGGCCTGCCGGGTGGCCGTATCGTCCAGCGCCAGCAGGAACGCGCGCAGCGAGCCGTCAGGGATGGCAGCCCATAGGGCCAGGTCGGCACTGGGGATGCGGTGAACGTGGACGCCGTCGATGCCCAGACGGTCGGCCAGTTCTAGCAGCACGGGCCGGATATTCACCCTCACAGCAGGGTCAGAGGATGCCGCGATTTTTTCAGAATGGCCGTCCGGGGTACTGACAAAACTGACAAAAGCCCCTTTCGTCGGTTTTGTCAGTAGGTCACCCGGCACTTTCTGGATTTTTTCCGCCCGCTGCGTCGCGAGCCGTTCGCGCCAACTCATGGCGATGCCCTCCACCTGTAGACGATGGACGGGCGTCCGCCGGTGGCCTCGGTGGACTCGATCAGGTGGCGATGCTCGATCAGCAGTTCCAGTGCGTCGCCGATGGTGTCGCGGTCACTCAGTCCGGCCCAGCCCTTCCGCTGAATATCGCGAGCCGCGAAGGTTTCGCCCAGCTCGCCACGCTTGCGCAAGATCAGATGCGCCGCACTCAGTCCGCCGTCGATGGCTGGCGCGTAGATGCGTCGCGCGTGGCCTTCCAGGTATTCGCACCAGTCCAGCGCCGCTGCGAGGGTGTCCGCGCCTATCGGGCCGCCGTCGTGGTCGGCCAGGTGCAGCACCAGCGCCAGCCGTCCAGCCAGTGACCGGTACTTGCTCAGGTGCGACTCCATCCACGACGGTTCCTCGCCGCGCCGTAGCCGCTGCATCAGTTCCGTCTGCCACTCGATCAGCAGCGTTTGCGCCTCATCGTCAAACCGCAGGAACGGCACGTCGATGCCGTCCGCGCGCTCGGCGCCGATGGCGTCCGGGTCAAGGTTGCGCAACCGCTGGAACGTCGCCCATGCGGTACGCTCGGCCATCAGATCTAGGCGGCGATCAACGTATTGCCAGTCTGCCGGCAGGTTGGGGAATACAGCCAACTGAAACCGCTGGATCAGACCATCGTCACTGAAACCGCCGCGTACTGCACCGCGTACGTACTCGGCCAACTTGCCCGGCTGGATGCCGCCCAAGATCGACATGGCGCAGGCTTCAATGCGTACCGTGCCGCGCCCGATACGATCCGCCGTATAGGGTTGATTGCCGTTCCAACATTCCAGCCAGAAACCGCGATCCTGCTCGCGGCCCTCACGATCCAGACTTGCCAGCCACCCGGACAGTTCATCGCGGAATTGCACCAGGCCGCGCGGATTCGCGTTCAACAACTCGCCCAACTTTTCCACCGTGGCATCGTTGACGATCAGGCGCGGCTCACTTGGCGGTTCCTCGGCAAACATGGCGGCTTCGGCGGCAGCCTCGGCGGCGCTGCGGTCGCCTTTCTTCAAGGCGCCTTGAATCGCCTTTTTCGCGTTCGCCTTCGTGGCCTCGGCAACGAGGATGCTGGCCTCAAAATCGCGCAACTCGCTCAAGTAGGTTTTCCGTTCCTCACTGGTGAGCCGTTCCAGCATCCGCCGTGCTGGCGCCAGTGCCGGACTCTTGCCGCTGCTTGGCCTGCCTACTACGCAACTCCACAGCATCGGTAGCTCGATCCAGCGTTCATGCCGCTTCATGGCGATGCCAACCTGCCGCCCGATCGCGCCAGCCAGCGCCACCATCGCCGGTATGGCCGTGAAGTCCAGGGGCACTTGCAGGCCGTCGGCAGCATCCACGCACCAGGCCCGGACGGATGCCGGCAGCCAATCGGCATTGAACGAGGGCACGGGCGGCAGCGGATCAGGCAACGCCTGCGGAGCCTCGTCTATCGGCTCGGCTGGCTCCGGTTCCACCTTCGCGCGCCCCAGCGCCAGCACATCATCCGCCGTGGCGTTCGGGTGCATCGCCAGCCAGTTCACCACGTCGCCTTTCTCGGGCAGGTTCAAGCTGGCGACGTCGATGCGCTCCACGGTGCAGCCGATGGCGTGCAGCTTGGCTGCGACCTCGATCATGTACCCGTCGCCCGCTTGATCGTTGTCCGGCCACTGCAACGCATCGTGCGGTGGCGCCGTCCAGTCGCTATCTCCGGCCTGCTTGGCGCCACCCAGACTGGCAACTGCAGGAATGCCACGCTTCGCCAGTTCATCGGCGCACACCTCGCCCTCGACGTAGATCAGGGGCTTTGTGTCCACCAGCGGATACGGTGGCCGATACAACGGCCAGCCGTTCGCGGGCTTGGCTGGCGCCTTGGCGAGATAGCTGCCGTCGGTGCGGTGCATTTGCCGGATGATCTTGCCCTTGCCGTCGCAGTGGTGATGCTGGCGCAGGGCTTCACGCTCCGCATCGGTGAGACTTGCCCAGCCCGGATACTTCAGCCGCACCACGCGCAACAGTTCGTCGCCCGTGGCCGTGTTGTAGCGGTGCAGGCCGGTCAACTTGAAGCCGGCGCGCAAGGCGGAAGAAAACAACCGCCCCACGGCTTCGCGTGCGCTCTCAGGTGCAGGTGTCCGCATCATCGCGTTCATGCGCGCACCTCCAAGCCCAACAGGTCGCGCACCGCTTGCTTGAAGCCGTAGCCGGTGCGGGCCATGTGGAACGCCACCAGGTCGCGGCCCTTGGCGCCGCAGGCCATGCACTTGTACGCGCCGCCCTCGGCAACGTGGACGCCCAGGGACGGGGAATGATCCTCATGGAAGGGGCACAGCCCCTGCGCCCAGCCCTTCGGGTTCGCGTTGCCCAGCTTGGCGACGTGCTGGGCGTAGTAGCTGGCGGGGTTCGGCAGGCGCTGGCGCCAGTCCGTCGGCAGGTAGGCGCTGGCGCGGCTGCCGCCGTACAATGCGCCCACGCGGTTGAGATATTCCCGACTGCCCTTGCGCTCGATCCCGGCCCCGCCTCGCACGCGGGGCTTTTCGTTTCCGGGGTGCCGGTTCATGGCTTCACCCCCAGCCAGCGGCGAACGCGCTGCACGCCATCCAGCGCCAGCAGCGGCACGGCCAGTGCGCACGCGGCGCAGTAGAGGAAGGCTGTCGCCAACGCATCGGCGATGCGGTGCAGGGACGGGCGCGTCATGCCGCATCTCCTTCGCGTTCGATGAACGCCATCAGGTCGGCGCGGCGATAGCGCACCAGCCGGGTGCCGATCTTGTGGAAGCGCGGGCCTTTGCGCAGTGCGCGCCAGTTCCGCAGGGTGCGGATGGCGCAATTCAAGGTGGCGGCGGCTTCCTGCTCGGTCAGCAGGTCGCCGGGTTCGATCTTGATGGACATTGCGTAACCCTCAGTGTTGCCCGCAGACATTGCGAGTCACTTTGGAAGCTACGCACGGAAAACCGGGGGCGCTTAGCGCGTGCGGCTTTTTCTTCTGGGCACGATGCCCACCGCCTGTAGGACGGGGCGCACAACATCCGTTGACTTGTTGACATGGCGAGCGACTATACCCGTTATATTGTGCGGGCCGTGGTTACCTTCGATTAGCTTGCGCGCCCTCTTGATCGCCTTCGCGTGCCATTTGGCGGCTTTGTCCTTGTTTGCCTTGGCCGCCTTGGCGCCACCTTTTTTATGGCCCGCTTCCTTTCGCATAAGGCCCTCTCCAATCTTGACGCTCTTCTCGCTGCCTTCGTCAATGATTTGCCGCAGCTTTCGGTGCAACACCCAAAGGCGCATGTATTCCTCCAGCAGGCCGGCATGGTCAAGGTGGCTTTTTTCCAACCGTTCCCACTCTTCCGGATCTAGTTTTGTCCAAGCAGTCTTCTTGCCGGTAACGGTGTAGTTGTGCATGCGCACACCTTTGCACCCTTCAACAGGTGCCGCGCCGCCGGGGAAGGTGCCCGGTGTTCGGGGATCAGCCTAGGCGCGGCGTGAAACGGTAGGCAGTCAGCCAGCCTTGCGCTTGAACGGCACCACGTCGGCGCCCGTGCGCAGGCCGTCCAGATAATCGGCCCATGCCTGCATCATGCGGGTGCGTTCGTCTAGATACTGCGCGCGGTTGTAGGCGGCACGTACCTTGTTGCGTTCGGCGTGGGCAAGCTGGCGCTCGATAATGTCCGGTGCCCAGCCCATCTCATTTAGCCGCGTCGACGCCATCGCGCGGAAGCCGTGGCCGGTCATCGTGGCCTTGTCGAAACCCATATAACGCAGGGCGGCATTGATCGTGTTTTCACTCATCATGCGGCCCTTGCCGCGATGGCTGGGGAACACGTACTGCCCGCCGCCGGTCAATGGCTGCAATTCGCGCAGGATCGCCACCGCTTGCGCTGGCAGCGGCACGATATGTTCCTCGCGCATCTTCATCTTGCCAGCAGGGATGCGCCAGACCGCAGCATCAAGGTCAAACTCTAACCATTCGGCTTTGCGCAGTTCGCCCGGTCGCACGAATACCAGCGGCGCCAGCTGCAAGGCGCACTTTGTCACCAGCGAGCCTTGATAGGCACCTATCTCACGCAATAGGGCGCCCACCTTGGCCGGGTCGGTGATCGCCGCGCGTGACGTACTCACCACGGGCGCCAGCGCACCGCGCAGGTCGGCGGTCGGGTCATGCTTCGCGCGCGCGGTAGCGATGGCATAGCGGAACACCTGCCCGCATCGCTGCTTTGTCCGGTGCGCCGTTTCATGGGCGCCGCGTTCCTCGATCCGGCGTAGCAGCTTCAACAGTTCCGGTGCGTCAATCTCGGTTATCGGTCGGTTGCCGATCCACGGGAACAGCAGATCGTCGAATGTCCATCGGGCCTTTCCCAACGTGGCCGGTGCCATGCGGGCCGCTTGCTTGGCAAGCCATTCCTCGGCAATGGCGGCAAAGCTGTTCGCAGCACGTTCTTCGCCGGCTGCCTTGGTGGCCTTGCGCTCGCTGCCGGGGTCGATACCGTCCACCAGCAACGCGCGGGCTTCGTCGCGTTTGTCGCGCGCCTTGCGCAGGCTCACGTCGGGAAAGGTACCCAGCGAGAGGGTATTGCGCTTGCGGGTATCCGGGCGGCGGTAGTCGAAGCGCCACCAGCGGGCACCGTCCGGGTTCACAAGCAGGTACATGCCGCGTTCGTCGGTGAGCTTGTAAGGCTTGGCTTGCGGTTTGGCGTTTGCAACGGCGGAAGGGGTGAGCATGGCGGTGTCCAGGGCTTGCCAGGGGATGGCACTTACCGTCATGGGTTCATGCCTACCGCCAAAGCTACCGCCACCCTTGCGGTAACACAAGGGACTTCCCGGGTATCTTGCAGGACGTCAGGCAAAGAAAAACCGCGTCATAGCGCGGTTTGTTGGGTATTACGGGATGTGGCGGGATGCTTGTTTGGTGCCGGCACCCGGATTCGAACTGGGGACCTACTGATTACAAATCAGTTGCTCTACCAACTGAGCTATGCCGGCGAAGATGGCGGATTCTAGCAGGCACGGCGACGCATGCCCAAAGGCCATCGCTTCGCTCAGAAGCAGCTGGCGCTGTGCGAGCCGACCCCGGCGGAGAGGACGCGGCGGCGCCAGTCGACGTGCGTGTCGTCGGGTACGACCAGATCCAGCCAGTACTCCGGCACGCTCTCGCCGCGCTCGGTCATGCGGGCGGGGAAACCGGCGGCGATCACTTCGTCGCGGCGTTTGCGCGCGTTCGCCGGATCCTTGAACAGGCCAAGCGAAATCGTGTTGGACTGCCCGCCGGAACCCACCACGAAGTAGTCGTCGATATGGTGCAGGCCCAGTTGCCGCGCCTGCTCCAGAGCCTGCGCGCGACTGCCGGCAGCCGGCAGGTAGACCCACCAGCCGCTGGCCTGGCTGGTCTGCTCCTGGCGCGAACGCATGCGTGAAGCCACCGTGGCCATCACTTGCCGCGCATGGCGCAGATCCTGCGGGCTGGCGAACGGCCCCAGCGCGAGGCAGCTGTAGCTGGCGACGTGGGGCGTGGCTGCCGCCGAGGCGGCCGCCGCCGTCAGCGGTGCCGACGCCGCCGCCGAAACCATTGTGGATGCCGATGCGGATGGCGTTGCCGCGACGGCCGGTTCCGGCATCTCCGACAGCAGGCGCAATTCCGGAACGCCAGGATCACTGGCATTGCCGCCGCGGGCATACGGCTGTCCCAGCAGCAACCAGGCACCCACCACGATGTTGAGTGCGATCAGCAGGACGAACAGCAGACGCAGGAACATCGAACCCCCATATCCGTCAGCCATCGCCATGCAGGCCGACCGGCGATTCCGGCATCGGCGTATCGGCCCATACTGCCAGGCCGCGCAATACACCATCCCGGCCCAGTTGTACCGGCAACGACAGCAAGGGCGCCAGCCGCGTCGCATCGCCGCCGTCCAGAATCAACGTCGGCACACCGCCCAGCCGCGGCGTCATGCGCGTGGCAAAGCGCTCGATCAGCGCCACCGCCGCCTGCCAGCAACCCGAGGCCACCGCATCGGCGGTGTTGTCGGCCAGCTCCATGATGACACCGGGCCGCTCGGGACGCACCAGCGCGGTTCGATCCAGCAACGATTGCTGCATCAGCTGCGGCCCGGGTGCGATCAGGCCACCGAGATGACGCCCGTCGGCAGCCAGCGCATCGAGCGTGAGCGCGGTGCCCGCCCCGACCAGCACGCAAGGCGTCTGGCCAGCGGCATGGGCCGCCACCATCGCCAGGAAACGGTCCACACCCAGTCGCCGCGGCTCGGCATAGGCGTTGCGCACGCCGCAGGCCTGGGCGGGCGTCCGCAGCCAGACCGGCTCGCAGCCGAACCGGCGGGCCACGATGGCTGTCGTTCGCGCCTCCCGCGCCGCGTCGACGACCGAGGCTGCACCCACCATTTCCGGTTGCGGCAGACCGGCCCACGCCGAGGTCAGCAGCCCTGCCACATCCTCATGCCAGAGCGCCGCGCCGTGCGCCACCCATTGCATCGAGTGCGGCGGCTGCAGCGCCCATTTCAGCCGTGTATTGCCCAGATCGAGCAGCAACTTCATGCGCGACGCACCGTGACGTGCGCACTCTCGACCCGGCGCACGCTGCCGTCGGCCATGCGCACCTGCAGCGCGCCGTGCGCATCCACGCCGGTGCCGATGCCGTCGAATTCGCCCAGTCCGCCGCTCACCTGCAGGGGTTCCCCGCACAGCAGATCGTGCCGTGCGTACTCGTCGGCGAAACCGGCGAAGCCATCGCGCTCGAACTGCCGCAGGCCGTCGACAAGTGCCGCAACCAGCGCCGCGGCGGCGCGATTGCGGTCCGGCGGCGTGCCGTCGGCCAGGCTGGCCAGATCGCAAGCCGGCTGCCCGGCCCGGGCGCGCAGCGCCGGGGTCAGCCGCAAGTTGAGGCCGATGCCGACAATCGCGGTGCACGGCCCCTGATATTCGCCGCTCAGCTCGACCAGGATGCCGCCCAATTTGCCGCCGGGCCGCCCATTCGCGATGGCGAACACATCGTTCGGCCATTTCAGGCCGGCTCCGGCGATGCCCAGCGCAGCCAGTGCGCGCAGTACGATCACCCCGCTCGCCAGCGACAACCCGGCCATGGCGGCAAAGCCCTGCTCGAAACGCTTGAGGCAGGACAGATGCAGGTTCAGCCCCGGTGGCGAAAGCCATTCGCGGCCACGCCGGCCGCGGCCGGCAGTCTGGGTTTCGGCCAGCAGCACGCTGCAATCCGCCGCCTGTGCACCACGTCGCTGCAACTCGCTGGAAGTCGAATCAAGCTCCCAGTGCACCTCCAGCGCGCCCAGCGAACGCGCCGATGATGCCGGCAGCGCGGCACGAATCTGCCCGGCATCGAGCATCTGCAGCGGCCACGGCAGCCGATAGCCGGCGGCACCTCGCACCTCGACCGGCAGGCCATGCGCACGCAGCGCTTCGACCTGCTTCCAGATCGCCGCGCGGGTCACCCTGGCCTGCGCGGCAAGCGCCACACCGGAAATCGGCTCACCCGCAGCCAGCGCCGCCAGCAACTGCGCGGGTTTCATCGGCAGGCTCCGACGGCCATCACGACGTCATGCCGGTGAAGGGCAGGAGGCTTGGTAGCGGGCAGGATCGACATCGCCGGATTTTAGCCCGGATGCCGCACCGGGCGGCAGCCGGGCTACTGCCGTGCAACGGCAGGCGCGGGCAGCACTGGCATCACATCCAGGTTTCTGAGAGGATCCCGAAGTCGGCTTGCGGATCAGGGAGTTGAATCGCCATGCGTGTCACACATTGGCTTGTCGGCTGTAGCTTGTGCCTTGCCGGCATCGGCAGCGCAGCCGCAGTGCAGATGGATGCCCGCGGCCTGGACAGCTCCATGCACGCCACCGTCGCCGCCGACAACGGCACGCACGACGATGGCAACCGCGGCAGCGGCGATGCGACCGTGCCGACCGGCGACGATCCCGCGCACGACACCAGCGCCGCCGGCAACCACCGCAATGGCAACGATCGTTCCGGCGGCACCACCCCCGCACCGGCGCACCCCTCACGGCTCCACCTGGGCTGGCAATCGCTGCTGCCCGGCTCCATCCAGTAGGCACCCGGCGTCCGCAAGCCTTTTACGGCGGCTCGCGGGGCGGACCGGCAGTTCCATCGGACCGGCACGGCGCACGACAATCCGTCCGGAATTCCCGGCGACTCAGGCCGACGCCCATGTCACGCTGAAGCGGGCGCCACCGAGTTCCGGCGATCGATCGACCACCAGCTCCGCCCGGTAGGCATGCACGATGTCCTGCACGATCGACAGGCCGATGCCATGTCCCTGGACCCGCTCGTCGCCGCGCACGCCGCGCTGCAGGATGCGTTCGATCTTGTCCGGCTCGATGCCGGGACCGTCGTCTTCCACACTCAGCCACAACCCGGGGCGCCGTCGGCCGGGTTGCCGCTGCGTCTTCACCACCAGCAGCACGCGGTGACGCGACCACTTGAAGGCGTTCTCGAGCAGGTTGCCCATCAGCTCGAGCAGGTCGCCCTGCTCGCCGTAGAACACCGCGCCATCCTCGATGTCGAATTCGCAGAGAACATTTTTGGCGGCATGGACCTTTTCCAGGCTTTGCACCAGATCCTCGGCATGCCCGGCAATCGGCACCGCGCTGGCGAAAGTCTGCCGGCCCGACGTGGCGGCACGCGACAGCTGATAGGCAACCAGTTCGTCCATCCGGCGCACCTGGTCGAGCACGCCATTGCGCAGGGACGACTCCCCGGCAACCGTCGATTCGAGCTGCGAGCGGATCACCGCCAATGGCGTCTTCAGGCTGTGCGCCAGGTCGGCCAGGGTATGGCGGTAACGCAGGCGCTGTTCGCGTTCGTTTTCGATGAACGCGTTGATCCGCTCGGTCAGACCGGTCAGCTCCAGCGGATACTGGCTGTCCAGATGCTCGCTGTCGCCGCGCTCGACCCGGCTCATGTCGCTGGCCACCTTGCGCAATGGTGTCAGGCTCCAGCGCAGCAGCAACAGCTGCAGCGCGATCAGCATCACCCCGAGGATCGACAGCCAGATCACCAGCGTGCGCCGGAACACCGCATTGGCGCCTTCGAACTGATCCTCGGTCTGCGCCACCATCACGGTGAGCCGCACCGATTTCTTCTCCGGCGCGTCCAGCGCCACGCCGTAGCTGTAGTAATACAGGCGTCCCATGCGCGTATCGACCGGGCCGACGAACTGGCTCTGCCCCGGTTCCAGCGGTTTGAGGAAGGTGAAATCGCGACCGATCGCCGACGACGATTCCCAGCGATAGCCGTGATCGCCCAGGGCCACCGCATAAAGCCCGGAGCCGGGTCGCGAGAAATTCGGATCCGGCACCGTGTCCGGCGGCAACAGCCGTCCGTACCGGTTGATGTCGGTATTGGTGATGTACGCGATGGCAAAATTCTGCAGACGGTCGTGCAGCGCGCTCAAGGCGCGTTCCTTGTTCGCCTGCGACAGCGTCAGACCGACCAGCCCGAGAAAACCGGCCAGCACGAACCCGGTCGCGATCGCCGCGCGCGCCGCCAGTGACAGCGGGTGGCGCGACGATGCGGGCTCATTCGTCGTCGCCGTCGGTGCGCGGGATGGCAAAGCGGTATCCGCGTCCACGTACCGTCTCGATGGGTTTGAGGGTGCCTTCCGGATCGAGCTTGCGCCGCAACCGGCCGATGAACACTTCGAGCACGTTGGAATCGCGGTCGAAATCCTGCTGGTAGATGTGCTCGGTAAGGTCGGCCTTGGAGACCAGCTCGCCGGCGTGCAGCATCAGGTATTCCAGCACCTTGTATTCGTAGCTGGTCAGGTCGACCAGCTTGCCTGCCACCGTCACCGACTGCGCGGTGGTGTCCAGCTTGATCATGCCGCAGGCAAGGATCGGCTTGGACCAGCCGCTCGCGCGGCGCACCAGCGCGTTGATGCGTGCCAGCAGCTCCTCCACATGGAACGGTTTCACCAGATAATCGTCGGCGCCGTTCTTGAGCCCCTCGACCTTGTCCTGCCAGCTGCCGCGCGCGGTGAGGATCAGGATCGGGTACCGCTGGCCATGCTCGCGCAACGCCTTGACCAGTTCCATGCCGGACATCTTGGGCAGGCCCAGGTCGATGATCGCCAGATCGAACGGCACTTCACGGCCGAGGTAGATGCCTTCTTCGCCATCCTGCGCCGCATCGACGGCGAAGCCGTCGCGCTTCAGGCGTGCCGCCAGCGTCTCGCGCAACGGCGCCTCGTCCTCCACCAAAAGGATACGCATTCAAAGTCCCCCTCTATGACCGGCATCGATGATGGCCGGTTGTTGGATTGGTTCAACCGGGTTGCCCCGGAGTACGCCCTGCATAGTGCCACGGGGAACGTCGGGCACCAGCGCAGGTGACGAACTGCCATGCGGAATGTCGGCCGACACCGAGATCACCCGCACATGCCCATCCGCCGTGAGCACCTTGATGCGGTACTCCACCCGCCGGCCGATGCGATGCGGCTCGGCCGACAGCACTTTGCCGCCGGTCTGCTGCTGCACCTCGAGCACCGCCTGATCCAGCGTCACCACCTGTGCCGGTTGCGCCGATGCCGTTACGGCAACACCCAGCCACAGCGATACCAGCAGAGCGAGAGTGAAATTTGCGTTTTCAATCATGTGCGATGGTCCAGCCCGACACCTGCTCAGACTTGAAGCTTAGGCTGTCGGGGCTGAATACTGACCGGATGGCCGGCGCCTGTCACGCCGCATCCAGACACGGCGCCAGCGCCTGTTCCAGCAGCGCCCAGCCTGCCCCCGGCAGATGTGCGCCTTCGCTGACCGTGCGCCGGAAAGCGCGCGCGCCGGGCTCGCCCTGGTACAGCCCCAGCAAGTGCCGGCTGATGTGCTTCAGCGCCGTGCCGCGCGCCAGCTCGGCCTCGACATACGGCCGCAGGCGGCGCAGCACGTCGTCGCGCTGCGGCAGCGGTGCGCCATGCAGCGCCGCCTCGATCCGCGCCAGCAGATACGGATCGTGATACGCCGCGCGACCGAGCATCACTCCATCCACCTGCGCCAGATGCGCCTGCACCTGGGCGACCGTGCCGATCCCGCCGTTGATCACCACGACGAGCTGCGGAAATTCGCGCTTGAGCCGGTAGACCCGCTCGTGATCCAGCGGTGGAATCTCGCGGTTCTCCTTCGGCGAGAGCCCCTTGAGCCATGCCTTGCGCGCATGCACCATCAACACCTCGACACCGGCGCCGAGCATCGTTTCGGTGAAGTGCTGCAGGCCTGCGTAATCGTCCTGGTCGTCCACGCCGATGCGGCATTTCACGGTCACCGGCACAGACCGGTCCGCATCCGCCAGCGCATCGCGCATCGCCTTGACGCAATCGCCGACCAGCGCCGGCTCGCGCATCAGGCAGGCGCCGAAGCGGCCCGATTGCACGCGATCGGATGGACAGCCGACGTTGAAGTTGATCTCGTCATAACCGGCCTCGGCGCCGGTGCGCGCCGCCTGCGCCAGCTCGTGCGGATCGCTGCCGCCCAGCTGCAGCGCCAGCGGGTGCTCCTGCCGGCTGTGCTCCAGCAGGCGCAGCTGTTTGCCGCGCACCAACGCCGCACTGGTCACCATCTCGGTATACAGGCGGGCATGCGGCGACAGCAGCCGATGAAAATAGCGGCAGTGGCGATCGGTCCAGTCCATCATCGGCGCTACCGAGACCCTCCAGTCCGAAGCCTTGCAGGCCTCCGCGGCGGCAGTGCCGGCAACGGCGGGTGTGGCTGAGGGAAGGTCTTGAATCATTGGTCCAGGCAGGCCCGAGAATGCTTTCAGGCCCAATGGTACGTCACCGCGGCGTCCGCCCCCATCGCCGATCCGCGTTCGCCATCGGCCATTGCACTAACGCCATGCGCGCCATGGCCGATGGCGGCTGCCTGCGAGCGACTCCCGCCGCACCGCCTTTCCGCCGATCGCGGGCTTGTCCCGCTCGCCGATGATGCCGCGGCGGAGCGGCGGGCTTTGGCCAGCGAATCCTGATCTTCGATCAGGCCGGCTTCTCGACCGTCTTCGTCTTCGTCGTCCTGGCTTTCACCGTCCCTGCCTTTTTCGGCGCGACCGGCGCTGCCTTTGCAACGGCCACCGGCTGTACCGGCGAGGCGGCCTTGAGGTTCGCTCCGGGTTGCAGATATCGGCCACCCCGGAGCAGGCCGCACAGCGTGCCGAAACGGCAGCAGCACTCCCGATAGCCGCCGTTGTCGGCGGTGATGCCGAGCACGGCATGATGATGCAGCCCTCGCGGCGGCAGCGCGGCAGGCCCGCCCGACGTGCCGTCCGTCGCCGATGGCCAGTCGAGCATGCCGTTGCCGGCCACCCGCGCGGGGATCAGCCAGTAGTCTCCGGTCGCGTACAGGCCGCCCGGCACGAAGCTGATCCGGATGCCGTCCTCCAGCTCGATCGGACTGCCCTCGCCCACCGCAACGAGCCCTTGCACGCTCACCGCGGCCTGCTGGTCCCAGCGGCGCAGCAACGGATGCTTGCCGGGGTCGCCGGCCGGCTGGTACGGCGTGACGTTCTTCGGCACCGCGAGGGTGACGCTGCGGCCGGCGACGTCCACCGCCGCCACCTGCAGCAATGGAAACGCGCGCTGCGCCAGCGTGTAGTCGTCGTCGACCAGCTCGACCCAGTCGTCGACCGCCAGGCCCAGCCGCGAGTCGCGGCCGAGATTCGCCAGGGTGACCGCGAACTGGGCACTGCCGTCGCTCGCCGCGGCCCCGAGCGCACTGCCGACGATGGGGAAGATCACCGAACCGTTCTCGCGCGACCACTTGAAGCTGGCGCCGCCTGCCGCGCCGCTGTCGCCGGGCAGCCCGCCCTGATGGATCTCCACCCGGTACAGCTGGTTTTCGCAGCCGCGGTAGCGCGCCTCGGCGGCGATCACGCACGGGTCGTTGTCCGCCTCGGCCGGCCCCAGCTGCGCGCTCAGCCGCGGCAGCGCATAGGCCGCGCGGGCACCGAGCAGCTGGCCCACCAGCATGCAGGGGTCGCCGCCGGCGTTGCCCTGGCCATCGATGCTGCCGCGCAAGGTATCCACCTCGGCGAGCTGCTGCTTGATCGCGGCGACCGCGGCGGCATCCGTGGTCGCCTGCAGGCGGGTGCCCAGCGCGGCCTTGACGTCGTCGAGCCGCTGCTCCGCCGCCGGCTGGTCGATCATCCGCAGCTGCCACACCACCTGCGCCCGCGAAGCAGTGTCGACGCCGTTCAGGGCAGCATCGCCGATGGCCGGCGCCTCCACCACGGACAGGTGCCGCTCCCATACGTCCAGCCACAGCGCATAGCTGGCCGGCGGATTCTCGAAGCCGCTCTTGCCGTCGGCCACGCCGTAGTCCGGCGTCGGCGCCTGCGGCTGCGCGGCCAGCGTGCTCACGGCCTCGTTCACGCACAGGATGCCGTCGACATAGAAGTGCCCGGGCGCCAGCTGCCAGTCGGTCAGCGGCAGCGGCTTGAGCGTGCCCTTCGCATCGGTGCCGGAGGTGGTCAGGCCGAAGCCGCCGCCCGCCGCCCAGCACGGCCCGACCAGATCCCTGGCCAGCGCACGCAGCAGGTGCAGCTGGATGTGCGCCTGCTCGTTCCAGTCCGCCTCCAGCAGGACGCGGCCCTGTTGCTGGAACACCTGGCTGTAGTGCTGCGCCGGATCGAAGGTGACGCGCGCGAAGTCGCCTTTCATGGAAGATCTCCTAATTCGCGAAGAGAATGCCGGCGTCCGTGCCGGCGGGAACGTATTCCTCCAGACGCGCCGCGAGATTCGCCTCGCGCTGCGGTTCGTACAGGTCGTGATACACGCCCATCGCCGCGCGGTCGGACGCGCCGCGGCGGATTTCCGCGCAGCAACCGTCGGCCAGCCGCAGGTAGTGCGGCGAGGGATAACGCAGGCTGTCGAAAGACGGCACCACCCGCAGCAGCTCGCGCGCACGCCTGGCCGCATCGCCCGCCGGCACGGCGGCCAGCGCGAGATCGGGCTGGCAATGGAAGCGCCGCGGCGTGCGCGAACCCGGCGGTACATGGCAGAAGCGCACGCAGCCGGCCTGCCGGCGCAGCACGCGCAGCGCACTGGCGAAGATCGTGTCCTCGGCCAGCGCGACGCTGTGCGCCTGCACCTCGCCGATCACCGTGCAGCGGCGGAAGCTCGCCGCCACATGGGCCACCGCCTCGTCCGGCGCACCCAGCGCGACACGATCGACCCCGGTGGCATCGAGGATGCAGTCGCACAGTTCAAGCGGCGGCGGATCGCCGCGCCGCACCGGACCGATCACCGAGATCGCGCCGAGAATGCTGTGCTCGACGCGCAGCGCGGCACGGCTGCCGTCGAGGGTCACACTGGGCTCGCCCGGACGCTTGGGATCGCAATTGCAATGCAGCGCCCAGCCCGGCACCAGGGTGCAGTGGCGGATCACCAGCTCGCACAGGTCGTCCGGCGGCGGCGGGCCCTCGCCGTCGTCGGCCGGCCCCTGCACTTCGATGCCGCGACCGACGATCAGCAGCCCGTCCAGCAGCACGCGGCTGCCGGCCTGGCCGGCAATGCCGAGCGCATCGGGCTGGCTGGCGCGCACGTCGAGCAGGCGCAGCACCGGCCGCGTGCGCTCGGCGGCGCGGATCTGGATCGCCTCGCCGGCGTCCAGCTGCAGGTCGAGGCTGCCCTCGTACACGCCGCTCTCGGCCAGCTCGATGATCAGCGCACGCAACGGCTGCCCGGCCGGCGCGGCGGCCCTGGCCTGTGCCCACGCGGCAAGCGCATCGGCGATGCTGCCGAAATGGCCGTTCGGCCGGACCGCCGCCGGATCGGCGCCCGGCAGTGCGGCATGGACGACGTAGCGCGTCGCGTTTTCCAGCTCGGGTGTCAACCGGCCGTACTCGCCGCCGCCCAGATCGGCGGCGAAGCCGTACTGGTAGGACACCCACACGCCGCGCTTCGGCCGCTGGCTGGCCGGAAACATCAGGCGGCCAAGCTGCGGGTCGACCGCCACGCGTCCGCGCGGCACCTGGTAGCGCCAGCCCGACAGGTCGGCCGGCATCAGCGCCTCGCGCGGCACCGGCAGCCCCTGCCCCCTGGCCGGCCAGTCCGGCGCATGGATCCACACGCTGTTGCCTGCGCCATACAGCGCGGCGGACACGCTGGCGTAATCGGCGCGCGGACCGCGCACGGCGAAACGGTAGCGCCGCAGCGGCACCGGCAGATTGATCTCCTGTGCGATGCGCGTCGGCGCGGTTTCTTCCAGCGGACGCTGGAACAGCGGCGTGTCGTTGCCAAGGATGCTGAAGCTGAAGCAGTGCGGTCCCGACTCCTCCACGCAGTACGCCGGCGTGGTCGTCACCGGATAGCTGCGCAGGCGGAACGCGAACACGCCGACGTCCGGAATGTTGTAGCGGCCGCGGCGGCGCCGGCTGACCAGGCGCCGCACGTCGATGCTGTGCGCGAACGGATCGAACGCGCCGTCGGCCCAGCCGATGCGCTGCAGCCGGCCCGGATCGCGCAGGTCGGCGATGCCGCCGCGGCGCGGATGCTGGTGGTCGAGATGCTGCATCCAGCCGAGCAGGCGATGGAACTCCACCGCGCGCGCCGGCCAGCCGGCGGCATCGCGGGCGAGGTCCTCGAGCAGCGCCAGCGTGCCCTTGCGGCGGCGTGCGTCGATCGTATTGGCGACGTCGGCGCGCGGCGCCAGCACGCGGCCGAGGCCCGCGCCGCAGGCGTCATCGGCGGCATCCGGCGTGGCCGCCTCCGGCAGCAGGGTGTAGCCGAGCAGGTCGCCGATGTACGGCACCACCCAGTCGTCGCAGGTCTCGATGAACCAGTTGTCGTACAGCCGCGCGATGTCGTCCTCCAGCACGTCGGCCTGGCTGGCCAGCACGCGCAACAGGTCGCGCAGCGGGTAACCCCGGTCGGCATCGCGCATGCGATAGACCACCGGCAGCAGGTCGTACAGACGATCCGGGCGCGTGCTCATGATGTGGCCTCCTGCAGCAGCAGCGTGTCGGGGACGTCCGGCGGCAGATAGGCCAGCTGCGCCGGACGGATGTTGCCGTCGCTGTCGTAGCGCGCGGGCAGTACCGCCACGCGCGGCGGCGGCATGGCGGCGGACGTCATCGCCTTGCCCGACAGCATCGGCAGGCCGGCGTCGCCATGTTCCTTGCCATTGGCCCCGTCGCCGCCGAAGCCGGCCAGCAGGGTCGCCTCGTCGAGACTGCCGAACGCGTCCACGTCGACCCAGGCGACGCCGCGCACCGCCTGCATGCGGGCGACGATCTCGCTGAGATAGACGTCCCGCGCCAGCGCACGCCGCTCGAAACCGAACGCATCGAGCAGCGCCGCGCGCAGCTGCGGCTCGACCGCTTCCCATGCGTAGCCGGCGGCAAGGCCGACCTTCGCGCTCAAGGTCAGCGCCAGCAGCTCGCGCACGTCCAGGCGCAGCGGCAGCAGCGGGTCGCCGTAGCGCTGCAATGCCTGCAGCAGGTTGCGGTAGAGGTCGGAACCGGCATCGACCGGCGCGTCGCCGACGCCGGCGATGGTCACCTGCACCAGGTTGCCGAGCTTGATCGCCGCCGCCTTGCCGACGCCGCCGAAGCTGCGCGCGAAATCGGCATAGTCCGGCACCGACACCAGCCGGTCCAGCGCCAGCACCGCCAGCGGCACGTTGCGGCGCGCCTGGTCGCGGGTCTGTGCATCCGCGCCGCCGGAGCCGCGCAGCGGATTGATCACCGCCTTGACGCCGAGCGGCCGGGTCGCCAGCAGGCTGATCTGCCCGGCGTTGACATTGCCCGGCGTGCCGATGCCGTTGCGGTAGGTCGCCGTGATGTTTTCGATGCCGGTGGGCAGCCGCGCACCGTGGCGGCCGTCGCCGAACAGCACGCGGGTGGTGCCGCTGTCGTCGGTGGCGGTGACGTAGTTGCGGCCGTCCGCGCCGACGAAGGCGAGGTTGCGCGTTTCCTGCCATTGCACGCCGTTGACGCGCACCGCCAGCGTGCTCTGCACGCCGTCGACGGTGGCGGCCGATACATGCGTCAGCGGCGACTGCTTCAGCGCGAACGCCTGCATCGGCACGGCGCCGTTGCCGCTGCCGAGCACCTCGATGCGGGTCTCGCCATGGGTGGCGCGCACCACGTTGGCATGCACCGTCACGCTGTCGCGCCGATAGCCGTAGGCCAGCCCCTGGCCGGCGAACACCAGGGTGCTGTGCACGGTGTCGCCGGGCAGCTGCGCATCCGTGCCCTGCTCCACCGCGGCCAGCATCACCAGCTCGGCGGCGCTCACTTTGTCCGTGCCCGGCACGTCGGCACGCTGGCCCTCGACGATCACCCAGCGGCCGGCCTCGAGGCCATCGACCGCGGTGTCGAGGGTGAGCCGGGTGGAAGTGTCTGCGCCGGTCCGGGCCGGGGTGCCGTCCGCGGCCACGCTGCCGACCGTGTCGGCGATCGCCAGCTCGGCCAGCGGCAGCGCCTCGCTCTGCGCATGGACCTGGGTGCTGCGCACGGCAGCCATGTCCGGCGCCGGCCAGACGAAGTTTCCGTCGTTCGCCGCCGGATCGACCAGCATGATGTCGGTGGTCTTGCCGCTGATGCCGTAGTCGCTGCGTGGATGCACCCGCGCACTCTTCACTTGCGCCACGATCGGCGGCGCATCGGAGGACAACTGGATCAGCAGATAGCTGCCGGCGATCACGCCGTCGTAGGCGCTGTCCAGCTGCACCCGATCGGGATACTCGGATGCGGGCCAGTCGCCGTCGGGCCTGGAGACATACGGCACGGTCGCCTTGGTGTCGGCGTCGGTGTTCAGTCCGAGCCCCATGATGCGCGGCGCGTTGTAGCCGAACAGCGGCGCGGCCACGCGCATGGCGTATACGCCGCTCAACACCGGCGACGGCTGGCCCTGCGGCACGCTGGTCCAGGCGCGGTAGAAGGTGTCGAGCAGCCGCGGCGCGAAATCCAGCAGCAGCTGCGGACGCGTGTCGCTGGCCGTGCCCAGCGCGGTGGCGACGCTGCGGCGCAGGCGGAAACTGTTGGCCGGCTGCAAGGTCGGGTTGAGCTTCAGGGCATTGAACAGCGCACCGAAACCGCCCGCTGGCGGCGTCGCGGACGCGCCGGCGGCGGCGAACGCCTGCTGCGCCGCCTGCAGGAAAGCCTGTGCCGCCGCCGGGCCGCCGGCGAAGCCTCCCAGGGCGAACTGGCGAAAGAATTCCATGTAGCTGCCGCCGTTGTCCCGTCCCAGCAGCAACTGCTGACGCAGCAGCTCGACCCTGCCCAGCCAGTCGCCGCCGCTCCACGCCAGCGCGGCGATCGCCACGTTCGCCGCGCTCACCAGCTGCACCGTCACCGCATCGAACGGCTGCAGCACGACGCGGCTGCGCGCGCTGGCCTGCTGCACCTCGACCGACTGCACCAGGCGCAGGGCCTGCACGCCGGTGGCCAGATCGCCGAACAGGAACAGCAGCCGGTCGTTCGGCTTGAGCTGGGTCGCGGTGCCGGCCAGCCACAGTTCGCCGAGGCCGGCAATCGTCTCGGGCGAGATGTTCTGCGGCCGGGCCAGCCGCGGCTTGAGTGCGTTCCACTCGAAGCGCGCGTCCAGCGGCTCGGCGGTCTCGAAGGTCTGCATCTGCTCGCCGGGAGCGGGGATCGATTGCGCCCGTGCGCCGGCGGGGATCGTCACCGGCGGCGAGTCCTTTTCCACCGTGTAGGCCAGATACACGCTGGCGGCCACACCGGGACGCGGACGGTAATCGACCAGCCGCGCCAGTTCCAGTACCGAACGCCGTTCGGTGGCGGTGCGCAGATAGCCTTCATTGGCGATGCGCTCGGTGTAGAAGCTCAGCACGTCGGCGCCGACCGCCCAGGCGTCGAGCAGGGCCATCGCCGGATCGTCCGCCTCGCGCGTGCGCAAGCCGGCCAGCGCCGGCAACGCGGCAGCGCTGAGATCGCGCTGCATGGTGACGCGGAAGTCGGTATAGGTACCGACGCGGTAGGCCAGGCTGTCCAGTCCCGGCCGGTTGGTCAACGGCAGCGGCGTGCCGGCGATGGCGCCGCATCCGCAGGCGCAGGCATGCCTGCCACAGGCGCTGCAGCAGCTCATCGGCCACCTCCCAGCGTGAACGCGATGCTTCCGTGGTCGGGATGGTCCGGATCGTTGTCGACCTGCGCGATCTCGCTCGCGGCCAGATGCAGCACGCCGTCGGCAGGTATATCGCCGGACCGGCCGCCGTCGGCGCGGGCCAGCGTGACGACCTCGACGTGCGCCACTCCGGTGATCGCCTGCGCCTCGGCCAGCAGCGCGCTGACGAATACCGGCGCACCCAGCCGCAGGCGGTCCGGATGGAAGAAACCGGGCAGGCCGTCGCCGCGCAGACCCGCGCTGAAACGATCGAGCAGCGTTGCCTCGACGTGCGCGACGAGGAAGTCCGGCAACACGCAGACGAACAGTTCGACCCGCAGCGGTACGTAGCAGGCGGCACGGACCTCGACGTCGTGGCCGATCCGACGGTATCGATTGAGCCGGGCGGTGATGCGTCGGGCCAGCGCCGGCGGCAGGCTCTCGCGGCCCAGCGGGTCGACCACCACATCGGCCGCGTACCAGCTGCCGTTCCATGCCAGGGCGGCGGCGGCGCCCTGCAGCTGCGGTGCCTGCGCGGCGAACATCGCGTAGTCGTCGGCGACGATCGCGCGCAGCGGATTCGCCCGGAACGCGCCCGGCGCATACAGCTTCACCTCGGCCACGCTTTCCGGCGCGGTGCCGCCGCCGGCCGGCAGCGGGTTGCGCGGTTGCAGCCCGGCCGGCAGCTCGCCGGACTTCGGCGCCAGCCACACGATGCTGTCGCGACCGGCGTTGCCGGCCGCGCCGTTGCCGATGCGCGAGGCGGCACGGAAGAAATCGCCGGCCTGCGGCTGCCGCCCCAGCACGCCGTCGCCGAAACGCAGGTGCGCGGCGCCATCGTCGTCGACCTCGACCACGAAATGCCGGTCGTCCGGGCCGCTCTCGAGCAGGTCGCAGCGTGCCTCCCAACGCCAGCGCGGGTCCGGCATGCCGGGCACCAGCACCGCATCGAGCGGCCCGCCATGGACGGTCAGCTGCGGCAGCGCCAGGCGCGGATCGCGCGCGAGCAGCCGGCACACCGGCGCCTGCGCAGGCAGCGGCTCGGCCCAGGTCAGCGGTGCGTCCGGCAGCAGATGGCCGGTATCGGCGGGCGGACGCCGCACGTCCTGCACCGCGCCCTCGCAGCGGCAACAGCCATACGCCGAGGTACCGGGTACCAGCCAGCAGTCCTCGGCCAGGTTCTGGCAGCGCCGGCAGGCGTCCGGCAGCGCGGCCAGCGCCGCGGTCAGGCCGGGATAGTCGCCGTCGCCGCCGGACGCGGAACAGATCGCCGCGCAGCGGCACTGCCCGCGCACGCGCTCGCCGTGATCGACCAGCAGCACGTTGCCGCGGGCCAGGCTGACGTCATGCAGCCAGGCGCAGTCGGGCGAAGGCTTGCGCACCGACAGGCACAGGTCGAACGGCAAGGCGTCGCATGCGTCCCAGGCGACCTCCAGCAGCAGCGTGCCGTCGAGCGGATCGACGGACGTCTGGACGTCCGTGAGCCGCACCGCATGCCGGTGCGCGGGATCGGCGTCGGCCGGACTGCCGGTCTGCGGCCCGAGCACCTCCTCGAAAATCAGCAGGTCGCCGACCGCGAGCTTGAGCGCGCGCGTGGGTGCCGCGGCCGCGATCGTCGCCGGCCCGGGACCGTTCGCCGCCGGCGCGCCGGGCGGCGGCGGCGGGTTCGTGGACGGCGGCAACGGCGCGTCGACCAGCGTCGCGCGCGTGCTGCCGCGCGGCAGGCAGCACATCTCGTCGCCCCAGCGGTGCAGGCGGATCGCGCTGTGCGCGGCAACCACGGTCAGCATGGTCGCGCCGTCCAGCGGCATCGGTTCGAACAGCAGCGCGCCCTGCTGGCGCGCCGCATCGAGCGCGGCCGCATCGATCACTCCCGGCTGCGCGTCGTTCTGGCCCGCCGGCGGCACCAGCAGCAGCAGGTTGTCCAGCGCCAGCGTCAGGTCGTCGCCGCTCCAGGCCAGGGCGACCAGCGCGCGCGCGTTGCAGCCCTCGTGCATGCGATAGTCCACCAGCCGCGCGTGCCGGCGCACCGAGATGCGCCGGCGTGCGGTACCGAGATAGGCCTCGGTGGCGACCGCGTCCTGGTAATAGCTGAGGTAATCGGCGGTGTAGGCCAGCACCTCGACCAGGGCGATGCCCAGGTCCGGCACGTGCCGCTCCTGCCATGCCGGCATGTCCAGCGCCATGCGGTCGAGCAGCAGCTGGCGGAAGCTGGCGTAGTCCCTGGCCAGATAATCGATCTCCGGCGGCACCGGCGCCGGCCGCACGCACGGCGCCGGCTTCGCGCAATCCAGCGGCTTGGCGCAGTCGAGGCGGAAATACAGCGTGGCGCAGGCATGGCGCGGATCGAAGCCCGGGTACGCCAGCCAGCCGGCCGGATCGCGGCCCGAGGCGGCGTCCACCAGGCACAGGCAGTACGCGGTGTGGTCGCCCTGGCGATCCAGCACCACGCGCAGGCAGGCGTCGTCGTGGAGGTTCGGTTCGTCTTCGACCTGGACGCCGAGCACGTTCAGGCCGGTGATGCGGTCGCCGCCGCTGACACGCACATTGGCCACCCCAAGCCCGGTTGGGATGGGGCCGAACAGATGCACGCACAGGCTGACGCCGTCGTCGCCGACCTCGACGTAATCGATGCCGTTGAGCGTGCCGGACAGGCGCAACTGCCCGCGCCGCGCCGGCACGCCGCACAGCGGCAGCGGCGCGCAGCCGATCACGCCGAGGCTGACGGCATCGCCCGCCGCATGGTTCGCGGCGTTCATGTCAGGCTCCGCGTGAAGCTGTCGCTGCGGCTGTCGCCGCTGGCGCGCACGGTGTAGTCGAGATCGACGCGCAGGGTCGCCTCGTCGCTGCTGACCTCCAGCGCGCCGACGTCGATCACGTCGCCGAGCCAGCGCTGCAGCGCCGCCTGCACGGTGAACTGCAGCGCGGCCGCCAGCTCCGGGCTGTTCGGCGCAAACACCAGCTGCAGCAGGCCGCTGCCGAAGTCCGGACGGTTGACGCGCTCGCCCGGACTGGTGAACAGCAGCTGCTCGATCATGTCGCGCACATGATCGTCATCGTCCGTCGCGGCGCTGCGGCCGCGTTTGTCGAAGCGGAACGGGAAGTCGATGTTCATGGCGATAGGCATGGCGTCCTCACATCGCGGTGACGCGGGTCTGGCTGGCGACGATCACGAGCGGTGTGCCGGTGGGCGCGCAGATCGCCTGGCTGTCGATGAGCAGCAACGGCTGACCGTTCGAGGTCACGCGGGCGGCGGCGGTGACGAACTGCGCGGTCACGCACGGCCCGTTCGCCGCCGGCGGCGGCGGCAGCGCGCAACCGGCAACCAGCCATGGCGCGGACAGCGTCACGCTGGGCTGGCCGCTCACCGCGACGCGCGGATTGGGCACGCTGGCCTGCGCCTGACCGGCATGCGCGCAGAGCACGCTGGCACCGACATGGATGACGAAACCCGGCATCGCTACCTCCCTAGGTCACCACCAGCGCACCGTTGTTGATCGTCACCGTCGGCCCCGCCAGCACGATGGTGGCACCCTGGCCGTTGGAGATCGTGATGCCGATCTCGTTGACCATGATCATGGCCCCGGTGACGCTTTTCAGAAGAATCCCGCCGGTCGGTCCGGGCAGGTCGCTGATCGAGATCGCGTTCTGCAGGCCCGACTGCAGCACCAGGCTCGGGCTGGCCGGGTTGCCGGCCAGCGCCAGCGCCGGCACCTCGGCGGCGACGCCCCAGAAGCCGCCGCTCCAGATCGGATAGTCCGGGTCACCCTGCTCGAACTCGATCCACACGCCGGCGCCGATCTGCGGCACCACGTAGACGCCGCTCTGCTTGCCGGCGACCGGCACGCACGGCAGCGCCCAGCTCGACGGCAGCAGGCCGGCCACGTCCGGCACCATCGCCTGGATCCGGCCGCGCTGTTCGGGATCCACGTTCTGGATCACGGTGCCGCGGTATTTGCCGTAGAACCTGCTCATGGCGGCACCAGCGGCACGGTGGAGATCAGCCCCTTGCGCGAAAGCTCGAAGCTCTGCTTGTACTCGCCGCGCTTGATCGTGTGGCGCACCCGGGTGACGTAGTGCAGGCCGTCGAAGGCGGGGCCGGCGCCGCGCACGCCGACCAGCTGGCGCGACTTCAGCACGCGGCCGTAACGGATCACGTCGAGGCTGCCGCGGCCGGTCACGGTGTCGGCGGATTTCGCCGCCTCGGCCATGCCCAGCAGCATCGCGCGCACCGGCGAATACTTCGCGGTCTCGGGCAACGGGTTGAAGCGTTGCGGCGGCGGATCGATCAGCCCCAGCGGCGGATTGAGCGGGCCGATGTCGGGAATCGGAATCGGCAGCGGCACCTTGGTCTGCTCGTTCTGGACGTAGACGATCGGCAGGCTGCGCGCGTTGCCGTTGTAGCTGAAGCTGAGCTGCTCGACATTGCCGGCCGCGTCCATGTCGGCGTTCAGCGCCGGCTGCGGCACGCCCACCTTCACCTTCGGCCCCCAGTACGCGGTGCTCATGCCCGGCGCCGGGCCGGGATCGAGGTAGAACACGTAGCCGACCCGCTCGGCCAGCGTGCGCACGTAGTCCAGATCGCTGCCCTGCTGGGTCGCAATGCGGTTGGTCGGGATCGGCACGTCGATCGCGATGCTGGGGATCACCAACGGCACGATGCCGAGGAAGGCGTACTTGGCCAGGATCAGCGCCACGATCGCCTCGGCCGGCATCGCCGGATACGGCAGGCCCGGCAGGCCGGAATACTCCAGCTTCTGCATCACCGCGGTGAGATCGTCGCCGGTGACCTGCAGCGTGGTGTGGCGCAGGTCCGCTCCCGGCAGTACCTCGGTCCTGCTCACCACGCCGTCGATCAGCACCTCGGGCATGCCGTTCAGGGTGGCCACCACGATCACCCGCAACAGCGGCACCACGCCGCCACCGGAGAGCAGGAACAGCGTGTGCAGCGGCGACTGCACGCTGAGCGTGAACTGCAGGGTGAACGCGCCCGCCGCCTCGTCCGGCGCGTCCACCTCGATCTGGGTCAGTGCATCGAGCACGACCTGCGGCACCGGTACCGGCACCACCGGGCCGACCAGCAGGGTCAGGTGCATGCCCGCAAGGCAACGCTGACCGGATATCGCCATCGTCATGACCCCTGGAAGGCCCGCAGGCTGCACCGCGTGGCGCAGGCAAGACTGGCCGTCTTGGCAAGCCGCGCGGTGCAGCCTGCGGGCCTTCCAGGGGTCACCCCGTCAGTGGAAAACTCATGCGTTGGGGCCAGCCCTGTCTGTCCGCATACCTTCGGCCCGTCGTCTCGACAGACGGCCAGTCTGCCTTCGCCGACGGTCCTGCGGCCTGCGAACAGACAGGGCTGGTGACGATGGCGATATCCGGTCAGCGTTGCCTTACGCATGCGGCACCCCCGGTATGCCTTCCGGCAAGGTGATCCGCAACGGCTTGCCGACCGTCTCGGTCAGCTCCTGCGGACGCAACGCGCGGTTGGCGTCGCACAACCGCCAGAATTGTTCGGGATCGCCGAGGTATTGCGCCGCGATGTTGTCCAGCCGCTCGTTCTGCAGCACGCGATGCCACTGCAGCAGAGCGAGCGACTCCGGTGCCGGCACGAAACGGCGCTTCAGGTAGGTAAGCGGCGTGCCGTCGGCGCGCACGAAGGTTGCGGTCGGCGTCAGCGCATAACGGCTGGTGGGTGGAAAGATCGCGTCCATCAGGGCACTCCCGTTAGGCCGAACGAGGACAGCGACTGGCCCGCCACGGTGCCGGCCAGCCGCTCCTTCTGCTGCAGGTAGTTCATGAACAGGCTGGCCGCCTTGTGGCCGGACGGCACGTCGTTCACCGACAGCACGCGCAGGCCCAGGCTGACCTTGGCGCGGATCGGGTTCAGCGCCGTGTCGAACGCCTCCTCGGCGATGCCGAACTCGGTGATGCGCACCGGCAGGATGCGCGACTTGCTCCACACGAACAGCGCCAGCGGCGTTTCCATCGGCACGATCTCCAGCGTGCCGATCTGCGCCAGCAGATCGTTCGCGCGCAGTTGCCCGCTGCTTGGGTAGACCATCGTCTCCAGCGCGGCCAACTGGGCGAACAGGCCGGACTGCACGACGCCGCCGTTCTGCCCGGGAAACTCCAGCTGGTCGGTGGCATCGATCTCGGCCTCCAGCTTCAGCGTCTCCACCGGCGGACCCTTCAGCCGCAGCACTTCCGAGCGGTCGCCGCCATCGGCACTGACCGCCTGCACCTGCAGCGAGCGGGTCAGCGAATCGGGGTTGTACTGCAGCGCGATCACCCGCTGCACCGCCGAGGTGCCGGCGTCGATCAGCACGATGCCACCCTTGAGGATGCGCGGCGAACCGGGGAAGCTGCTCATGGCACATGTCCGGAGCCGGGCAGCTTGTCCATCCGGCTCGGCACGCAGGACAGGCCCTGCACGCGCCGGCTGCGGTTGCCCTCGATGTTGCAGCGCATGCCGCCCTGCACCGGATGGACCAGGCCTGCATGGTCCGGCCGGCCCTGCAGGCTCGCCCGCCACCAAGCCACGCTGCCGCCGGGCGCGGGCAGGCAGCCGCTGCCGGACGCGCTGGACCGTCCCTTGCGCAAGGTATCCATCGTCATGGCCGTACCTCTCGCCGTCGCAGACCGTCGATCAACCGGTCCGTTGCCGCCACTTGCGATGTCGGCGCTGCGGCGGCGTCATATTGCGCCGCCCGCACGAGATCCTTCGCAAGGTACGGGCCAAGGCGGCAATAGACGGTCTCGCGCAATGCGGGATCCGCCGCTTGCAGACCCGCACGAATCCCTGCCACCCCCTCGCCAGAGCCCATGCGCAACAGTTCCAGGCCTGCGGTCGAGCACAGCGAAGGTTGATCCAGCCACCGTGCCACCATTTCCAGCATGGCCCGGTCGCGCGGCTCCGGCACGTACGCGTACGCATACAGCGCGTACGCGCTCAACGGCATTTCTCGCCAGCGGATGAACTTCTCCAGCGAATCGCGAACCTCGGCCGCCACCGGACGCTGCAGCAGCAACAGCGGAAACGGGTTATGCGTGACGTCGACCAAGGCGGCGAGGTCGCGTGCCATTTCCGCCTGCGACCTCGGCAGCAGCCAGAAACCGGGCTCAAACGCCTCGGCCAGCCGCTGGTCGGAATGCTCCAGCACGGCCAGCAATCGCCGGTACACCGGGTCGCTGCCGCAGTGCGACAGCAGAATCACCGCCACCCGCGCACGCGGCGGTTCCGGCTGCCGCTCGAGATACGCAAGCAGGCGTTCGATGCCGCAATCGCCCGCCAGAAGATCGCGTGCCACAGGGTGCGCGAGGAAGGCTTCCCACTGCCGCGGCACGTTGAACGGATCCGGCATGTCCTGGTAAAGGACGTCCAGACGGCTATCCATGGAGGATCGCTCGTTCATCGGTTCGCCTATGGCCGCTCGCGCGCCGCACCGCTGTAGTCGTCCGGGCGACGCGGCAGCGGCGGCTTGTGCTCGGCGGCAATGCTCCGCTCGACATCGACCGCGTGCTGCTCGGAAGGTGGTGTGCCGCCTGCCGGTCCCGGCGCGTGCGCGGCATGGGTGCCTTGCATTTTCGGCAGCGCGTGACCACACACTTCGTGGGCAAAGATCAGGTAGAAGGGGATGTCCACCCAGTTGCCGTTTATGCGGTATTGGCCGTGAAAACGTGGGTCGATGCTCACCGTGGGACTCATGCGACGTCCGCCTTCGCCCATCTCGCGTCCCTGCGCATCGGTTTGCCTGCTGGTGCCAGGGCCACCCGTTCCGAAGGCGATGGTCGTGGTCTGGCTGTTGTTGATCACGTCGCACAGGCAGGCGCAACCGGTGGGCGTGCTCGAGTTGCCCGGCGACTTGGCCGGTGCCCGGGGCGGCGGCGTATTGCAGAAACCGGCCGCACCGGCGGTCGCGGCTCCGGTGGCGGGATTGACGGTGAACTGCCCATCCGGGCAGGTATCGTTCATCAGCCCTTGTACGGCGATTGTCAACGGAGTGGGAGGCCCAGCCACGCCGGGCGGCATCGGAACACTGTCCCCCGGATTGACCACCAGCCGGCGGCGCAAGACGGGCGTGGTGCCGACGCGCAGCCGTTGCGACCAGGCGTCGACCTGCGCATGCTGTGCATTGGGCCTTCGCATCACGTCGGCGGCGATCGCATCCGCCTCCGCCTCCTGCGGATCATTCGCAGCCCCGACTCGCACGCCCCCCGTCGCGAAGCTACCGGTCACGCTGCCAATCGCGTTGCCGGCATCAGTGGCGTCGGTATGGCCACGGCGCTGCAACATCGGCGCCGCCCCTCCCTGCTGTATGACGTGAGTCAGCTCATGCGCCAGAATCTCCTTGCCGGCGTGCGTTGACGGCGCATACCGGCCGGCTCCGAACACGATGTTGCGCCCGACCGTATAGGCTGCCGCACCCACGTCGCCAGCCGATGCCGCCGCGGGCGCGGTGTCGTGTACGCGGACCGCGCTGAAATCAAACCCGAACCGCGGCTCCATGAATGCGCGCGTCGCCGTGTCCAGTGGCTGCCCGGCTCGACCGAGTTGCGCTTGCACACTGGTCGGTGCGTAGCCACCATCGACGGCGTCGCCGGTCCGGCGTTGCAGCAGCGATTGCTGCTTCGTGCATTGACTGCATGGAGCGCCGTGGGTCGACCTGCCACACCCGCATTTACGGCGCAGCAGCGGTACTGCGGAGGTCGCCTTGGGGGTTGCCCCGCGGGTGGATGTGAATTGGGTCTGCATCACTCACCCTCCAGTAGTACACCCGTCCGCAGCCTGTGCGCTGCCGGCATCCCGCACCCCGGAGCGTGAAGCCGTGCCGGCGGATTCGGCACGGTCACCCCCGCACCACGCCCGGTAGCGGCCAACCGCTGACTCGAACCCCGGTCGCCCTTGCGCAAGCTATCCATGTTCATGGCTCCGTCGAGATCATGGCGCTCATGCCGGCCACCTCAGTGCGCCGCTACCGGGGCCGGCGAAAGCGCGCGTTCCAGCGCGGGACCGAGCCGGACCCGCGGATCGAGCTTTCGCGCCTGCGCGACGTTCGTCTGCGCCTTGCGCGGATCGCCAAGCTTCAGGTAGGCATTGGCCAGCGCGACATGCGAGGCCGCCGGCAGCGGCGCGGCCACAGCCTGCAGCTGGCTGGCGATATCGGCGATCTCGCGCCGCCTGGCACTGGCCGCCGGCGGCGGCCCGGACGCGGGCGCGGCGGCGGCGATCGTGACCGGCGCATGCGGTGGCGGTGCAGTCGCCGGCACCGCCGCCGTGACCCCACTGCCAGCCGCCTTCGCCGCAGGCGGCGACGCGCCCGATGGCGCGGCCGCCTGCTGCACCTGGTCGAGCTTGGCGGTCAACACCGGGATCAGCGTCTGCTGCACCTCGGCCGGGGGTTTCTGCCGCAGGACCGAACTGGCCAGGTCGTAGGCCTTGTTCACCTCGCCGATGGCGCGATAGCCGTCGGACACCCTGGCCAGCAGTTGCGGGTTGTCGCCGGCACGCTGCTGCAGATCGCCGAGCAGTTGCCGATCCTGCTGCTGCTGCGCCGGATCCGGCGCGTTCGGCTGTGCGCGGATGCGGTCCAGCTCGACCATGCCGTGGCTGAACTTCACCGCCTGGATGCCGGGGAACCCCATCAGCACGATCGCCACCACGATCAGCAGCACCGCCGCCTTGAAATCGCGCCGCTGCACGATCATCACCGTGATCGCCAGCAGCGCGAACACGAACAGCACGAAGCCGCAGATCAGCATCAGCCTCTCGTAGCCGAGCAGCCCGTCGAAAATGCCGTCGAATGCGTTCACGGCCGCCTCCATCCGGAGCACGTCCGCGTGCCCGGCCATGCCTGGAGAAGCGCCTTGCCGGGACAGGTCCCGGGCAGCCACAGTGCGTTGGGGAAGCTGGTCATGATCTGGACCTCGGACAATTCACGGAACCGCCAAACAGACGTCTTTCTTTTCCTGCGCCGATCGAATCTTTTCCTCATGCCGCCTTTCAAAAACCGAAAGTCCTCCTGCGATCCCTTTCCATCAGGCCCCTCAAGCCACCACCGGCGCCGAGGCTCCCCGGTATGACCAGTGCGCCCCAGTTCGCCAGGCAGTCGATGCCGGTCAGGATCGTCTGCCTGAGTTCCATGTCGGACGAATCGATGATGCTCACGATTTCCCGCCATTCGCCCGGATCGAGGAAGCAAATGCCGCCCACCACGTAGCATCGGGGGTGGGAGTCGAACGCCGAGCGCTTGACCCGGTCGCAGGGAGCATCGAGGGGAATGTGCCGGTCCACGTATTCCATGAGGCAGAGGCGGGTCTGGTCCACCCAGCGCTGCCCCGCCCGCGACAGCCGCGGTCGCAGCAGGCGGGTGAATCGATCGCAGTACTTGTAGCCGTAGCCGCGGTAGTAGCCGGCCGCACCACAGGGATGCCGCCGCTCACGGCACAGGTAGAACTCGCAATCGCCGACCAGATGCGAGCAATCTTCCGGTGCACGCACTGCCGAGCGAACCGACAGCACGACAGCGCGCCGGTAGTCATGTACGCCTGCGGTCGCGCCGTGCTTGAAGAGCGCCACCTGCGTGAGCGGGGATTCGCGCTGGACGATGCGCCTGGCCGCGATCGCCCTTGCGCAGGACAGATCCTCGTTGAACCGCGCGTCGCCCTCTTCGCTGGCGAATCCGTGAATGTCCACCGCGTCGCCGGGTGCCATGGCACGCGCGCGCGCCAGCAGGCGTGCCTCCTCTCCGGCGAGGAACTCGTCGCAGGAAACCCTGAACTGGAACAGGTCCGCGCTGCTCGATCCGACGTCGGTGATGTCCTGGCCGCCGACGCCGACGCAGCCGCCGATGCTGCGGATCGCCGCCGGTCCGCAGGCACGCTGCAAGCTCGGCCCCGCAGCGGCGGGTTCGACGGGAACCCGGGTACGCGCGGTCAGCACACTTTCCGACAAGCGGTCGGCCTCGCGTTCGTGCGCATCGTCCGCACTGCCGACCTGCAGCCCGCCCGGAGGGACTTCGGCCGTGCGCCGCTGCTGCATCACGTGGACGAGCTCGTGCGCCAGCAGCTTGTGCCCTTCGGCCGTCGCCGGCGCATACCGCCCCGCGCCAAAGACCACATCCCGTCCGATGGTGTAGGCCTGCGCCCCCACGGCCTGTGCCGACTCGGCGGCCCGCTCATCGGCGTGTATGCGCACGCGGCTGAAATCGTGGCCGAAACCATGCTCGAAGAACCGGCGGGCGGCAGGATCGAACGCCTGCCCCGGCGACCGCAGCACTTCGTGCACGATCGGCGGAACCCCGGGCGCCGCCATGCTCCCGCCCGGCCTGCGCTGCAGCCGCTTCTTCGCGCAATCCCGGCACTCGCCGCCGCCCGGCTTGTGCGTGCCGCAGGCGCACTTGCGCCGCAGCACGCCGCTTCGATTCGGCGCAAAGGGCAATTGCAAGACTGCGGCTGGCGATCGTTGTGCGTTCATCGCATTGACGTATCCGTTGGCGACTGTTCGGGCATCGGCATGGCTCAGGGACCGACGAATCTGGCGGCCAGCAGCTGCATGCTGCATGAGCTCTTGCCGCCGGCGGACGGACTCGGAAAACGGCTCGCCTCGATCCTGCCGCCGGACTTGTGGCTGTCGATCAGCGCGTCGACGAAGGCGGTGGCGACCTCCTCGGACGAGGAGACCACGTGTTTCGCCGCCGCGGCTTTCGCGTCGGCAAGGCTGACCTTCTTGTCGCCCACCCGCGAGGCGAGGTAGTTGCAGGCGAATTCCCCGATCTTCGCCGCGAACGCGCTGATCAACGCAGCGCGGTTGGTCAAGGCACCCCTGGCGTCGAACGTCCCGCCATTCATCGTCAGGAAAGTCGTCGCACGCCTGTTCCAGCTCGCACTCGGCGAGGCGGGCGAAAGGTAATCCTGCAGCGAGTCGGCCAACCCCTTGCCAGCGGCGAAGGCGGGCGCGGTAACCGCGCTGGGGCTGGACGTCGCCACGACAGACCCGGCGATGTCGCCTTCCAGATTGATCGAGCCGCCGTAGTCGGAGCCGCGGAACACAGCGCTGGCCGACGTTGCCGGCGTGGACACGCGCATCACCGCCAGGCTGGCGGCGCCGCCACCGAGGTCGCCCAGCCAGGTGACGAGCTCGGTGCCGGTGCCGCCGAGGTCGATGTCGATATGCCCGCCCAGTGGCATGGCCACCGGATACTGTACGTTGCCGGCAAAGGCAGTGTCGTAGCGCGCGTCGAGCGCGATGATCAGGTGCCCGAAATCGACGTGCCGCCCGCTCGGATCAACGGCGTCCTGGCTGTCTTTCAGCGCGCCGAACAGGCCACAATCGAGAATGCCGCGCACATCCCGCGGAACGGTCGTGGCAGGCGCCGCGGACGGCCGCGTGAATCGCTGGAAGCCTTCGTTGCGCGTCGTACTCTTCTCGGCCGCATAGTCCTTGCTCCATGTGGTTCCGTAGTAAATGCCGCGCAGGGCGTGGATCTGTTCCTTGACCGAGGTGATGCCGGCGGCACCGAGCCTGGCTTCGGCGGCGCGCACAAGGTCGATCAACGGCTTGAAGCCGGCGGCCTTCGTGTACGTGATCCGGCAGGGCGCAACGGGTTGCCGCTCCACGAGCGTGGCGCACTTGCATCCCGCATCCACCACCCGTTGCCGGTTCTGCCGGAGCCTGGCGCGGGCACTCTTGCAGTCCTCGCTGTTCTCGTCGGCAAGCCGGCAAATGCCATCGACCGAGCGCCGCATGGATTCCAGCGCCTCGCACGCCCTCTCGCAGGGGGCCTGCCTGCTTTCGGCTTCCGCACGGGTCTGGCGTTGCAACCGCGATGGCGACGATCCGGCGTGGCCGGGTGACGGCGCGCGCACCGTCGGCATGCCGTCGGACAGCATCGCGCGCGCGGCGATCCGGTCGGCGGCCCGGTCCGCCTCGGCTTCGGCCGCGGAATCGGCGCTGGCGATCGTCAGTGGCCCCGTCCCTGCCGCCCGGGATTCCCCCTGCTGCACCGTGTGCATCAGTTCGTGCGCGAGAAGCCGCCGGCCTGCCGGCGACTGCGGTGCGTAGCGGCCGCTGCCGAAGACGATCTGATTGCCTACCGTGTACGCGGCGGCATCGACCGCTGCCGCAGACTCGGCGGCCCGGCTGTCGGTGTGCACACCGACAGCCGAGAAGTCGCGACCGAACCAGGACTCCATCGCCATGCGTGCCGTCGAGTCGAGCGGCCGCCCCGGAGTGCTCAACACCGCGCGCACGATGCCCGGCACCACCGGAGTTTCTGCACGGACCGCCGCCGCTTCGCGCCTCAGGGATCGTGATCGCCCGTCCTTCCGGCACTCGACACACTCACCGCCGCCGGGCGTGTGCGTGCCGCAGGCGCATTTGCGCTGCAGCAGACCTGCGGCCGGCACCGACTGCATCGCCTTGCCCGCGGCGCTGGTGGCGCGTTCAACCATGCTGGCGGCTCCCGCGTGTCGCGCGCGCAAGCGCTTTCATCCCAATGTTCCCGGCCTGCAATGCGCTCGCTGCACAGGGAATGCCGAGGCCGCCGTGCACTGCCATGGCGATGCGTGGACCAAGCCGGTCGTGCGGATAACTGGCCGGCCGCAGCGATGCGGGCGGCAACGTGGCGACTGTGCCGATGCCGCGCAGCGCGGCGACGGCACCGGGCGCGATCAACAGCCGGCGCAGCTCGTGCTCGACCGACGCGCGCACCGCGCCGGCACGCTCGCCGCCGAGCAGCGCTTCGTCCAGTACCAGCCGCTCGATGTGCAGCTCGATCCTCATGCCCTGCCTCCGGCGCTTTCGAGCCAGCGGAAGTCGGCTTCGTTGACCGGCTTGTCCAGCTTGCGGAACTCGGCGCGCGCCGCCTCCAGCAGCAGCGGCATGCCGACCTGCACGCCTGCCTGAGCGGCCATGAACGCGGCATTCACGGCGATCCCCTGGATGCTGCCGCCGGTAAGCGCGAGCCGCGCCAGCCGTTCCAGGTCCAGCGGCGCGGTCGCCAGTTGCGCGGGAAACACCGCGGCCCAGATCGCCTTGCGCTCGGCGACGCCGGGAAACGGGAAGTTGACGACGAAGCGCAACCGGCGCAGGAACGCGCTGTCGAGCGCGCTTTTCATGTTGGTGGCGAGGATCGCCAGGCCGCGGAACGATTCCAGCCGCTGCAGCAGGTAGTTCACTTCGATGTTGGCGTAGCGGTCGTGGCTGTCCCTGACCTCGCTGCGCTTGCCGAACAGCGCGTCGGCCTCGTCGAAGAACAGGATCGAACCGCCGTCCTCGGCCGCGTCGAACAGCTTGCGCAGGTTCTTCTCGGTCTCGCCGATGTACTTGCTGACCACCGCGGACAGGTCGATGCGGTACAGCGACAGGCCCAGTTCCTTCGCGATGACTTCCGCCGCCATGGTCTTGCCGGTGCCGCTCTCGCCGGCGAACAGCGCGCTGATCGACAGGCCGCGGTTCATCAGCTCGCGGAAACCCCAGTCGTCGTAGACGGTGCTGCGCTGGGCGACCTGGCCGGCGATCTGGTGCAGCAGGCTCTTCTCGCTGTCCGGCAGTTTCAGGTCGTCCCAGCCGGCCTTCGGCTCGATGCGCTGCGCGAGCTGGTCGAGCGCCGGCCGCGTGCGCGCCAGCGCGCCCTGCCACAGCGACGGCGCCAGCGCCCCGGGCTTTCCCTCGGCGGCCGCCAGCGCGCCGCGGGCGATCTGCTCGATCCTGCCGAGGTTGAAATCGAAATGGCCGGCCAGATGCTGCGGCTGCACACCGGCGCCGTCGCCCAGCAGGCGTTGCCACAGCGAGCGCTGCTCGACGGCGGTGGGCCTGGCCACATCCACGCTGACCGCGTTGATCGCCGCGCCTGCCCAAGGTTCGTGCGCATCGACGAAGATGAGTCCGCCGGCGCGCGCCAGCAAGCGCCGGACCTGGGCCGCGGCCGCATCGCCGCGCTCGACGTCGGCGACATCGACATACAGCGCGATCGGCAGCAACTGGCTCTCGCGCTGCCACAGCCGGACCAGCGTTTCCTGCTCGGCCACGGCGGCCGGCAGCAGCTCGGCCGAGAGCCGGTACGCCTGCGCCCCGAACGCCTCGGCGATTACCTGCGCGATGCCCTGCTTGCTGGTGCCGTCGCTGCCCAGCAGTTGCACCACCGGCAGCGCCTCGCCCGCCGGCACATGCCGCAGGTCTGCCAGCACCCGGTCGGCGATCGCGCGGTGCGAAGGCGGCAGCGTGGCCGGCGCCAGCGCGGTGAGCAGGGGCATCAGCCGGTCGTCCAGGTAGTTCATGCCCTTGACGAAATTGACGATGCGCTCGTCGGCGCCGAGCGCGGCGCCGACGAGCGGCTGCGCGCCGGGCTGGTGGATGTCGAGCAGGCGCCAGTAGCGCAGCGGCCGCTGCGGCGAAAGCGCGTCCCAGCTCGGCTGGTCCAGCACGGCGAACGCCAGCGCGAAGGTCGGGTAGGGCTTGCCCGGATCGTGCTGCGCCTGCGCGCACAGCGCCGGCATGCGCGTGTCCAGCTCCATGCCGATGCACAGCAGCAGCAGGTCGCGCTCGAACGCGGACAGTCCCAGCCGCTCCGCCAGCACCGCCAGCGCCGGCACGTGGCCATCGGCATCCGCGCCCGCCGGATTGCCCGGCGTGGCCGCGCCGGCTTGCGCTGCGGCGGCCGGCACGACCACGGTGACCGGCCCGGGCTCGGGCGGCGCGACAACAGCCGCGTCGGGCGTCGGAACGACCGACGGCGCAGGCGTTGCGTGGCCGCCGAACATGCGGGCGAACCACGAGGGCCTCGGCGCGACCGCAGCCGCTGCGGCAGACACGGCGGTCATCGGCACGGAGGCCGCCGCTGCACGCGGAGCGCTCGCACTCGACGTGCCCTGCCGTTGCGCCGCCTGCTGCAAGCGCGCGCGCAACCCGGCCAGCGCCGCGGCGAGATACTGGTCGTTGGCGCTCAGCCATTGCTGGTAATCGTTCATGTCACGACCACCTGCTGGCTGGCGGCGAACGCCGGGACGCCGCCGCTGAAATCGACCGGGATGCTGTCGGCACCGTCCACCCGCAGGCGCACGGTGTACGTGCCGGCACTCACTCCCGGCACCTGGAACGCCAGCGCGGTGGGCTGGTGCGGATCCGCCGGGTTGTTCATGCCCTGCGGCGCCAGCAGGCGGTCGCCGAACAGCAGGAACACCCGCTGGCCGTCGCGGATGCGCGGCAGGCAGGTGAGGTTCACCGTGATGTCGCCGGCGGCGGCGGCCAGCGCGCCCAGCGCGATGGTCGGCGCCAGCACCAGCGGCAGTTCGTTGCTGAGCAGCGGCGGCAACCCCGGCGGCTGCAGCAGCAGCGCCACCGTATAGATGCCCGGCGCCCAGCGCGACGCGGCGTCCGCATCCTCGACCGTATCGGCCAGATGCACGCCCAGCGTGCCGGCCGCGGCGCCGGCGGCCGGCACCAGATCGACCGGCGTATCCAGCCGCAGGCTGCTGAAGCGGGCCAGCGCGTGATCCGTGGTGAGCTGGCGCCCGCCCAGCACGATGTCCTCGCCCAGCCGCACCGCCGCCTGCGTGCGCGGATAGGTCAGCGCGTCGAGCACCGGCGCGGCGCTGGCGGTAGCGATCACGCCGCGATCCTGCGGACCGCGCCGCAGCACCGGCAGCGGTGCGCGCATCGCCGCCTGGCTGTCGATCAGCACCACGGCTGCCTCGTAGGCGGCGGACACCCGGTAGTTGGTCTGGAACGCGGTCCACAGCTTGGACAGCTCCTCCACACTCTGCGGCAACCGGGTGATCCGCACGCGCTCGACCTGGCCGGCCAGGTCGTTGTCCGGCAGCGCATTGCTGATGTCGTTGCCATCGAGCACCGCGCGGTCGTGCAGCGTGCTCATCGCCGCGGCGAGCACGCGATGGCTGAGCGCCTCGCTGTCGCTCTCGCCGCGGCCCCAGGCGGTGATCAGGTAATGCAGGTTCAACGCCAGCGCCGGCGGCGCGCTCTCGCCCGGGCGCACCCGCCCCGGCATGTCGAGATTGCTCCACGCCGCATTGGTGACCACCTGGAACAGGAACAGGTTGAGCTGCGATTTGCTGATGCCCTTGCGCGCGATGTCCGGCGGCTGCAGGGTCACTTCCAGATCGCTCAATTCGGGATCGAGCGCGGGGATCTGCGCCAGCAGCAGGTTGCGCAGCGTGCGCGTGGTGGCGGCCATGGCCAGCACGTTGCTCATCGCGGCACCTTGTCGCCGCGCTGGCGCAGGTAATCGTCCAGGCTGGATGGCCGCTGCCCGTCCTGGCGGCGCGGTGCGGCGACGGCCGCGGCGGCAGCGCGCACTTCGAGCCGGCCGATACTGACGTGCACGACCGTCTCGCCCGCGGTGTCGTCGGCGCGAGCGGACGGCACGGGGCGGTCGCGCGGCGCGCGGCTGGCGCGCGATCGGCCCGCTGCCTGCGCCGCCGGCAGCGCGTGGGTTTCCGGCGAGAAAAGCGGCGGCGGCACGTCCGTCGATGCGCGTGTGGCTGGCTCCGCCCGATCCGGCGCGATGCGCACCTGCCGCGGTTGCACCGGCGCTGCCGGCCGCAGGACATCCGGCTGCCGCGGCGACGTTGCCGGCGGTGCGGAGCGCTGGTGGATCCGCGACGCGGCCGGTGCGGCAACAGCCGGCGCGGGCGGCGCATCGCGGTGCGGGATACGCACCGCATCGCCCGATGGCAGGGACGCAACCACGCGCTCGGGCGGCGTCGCCATGATGTGTGGCTCGCCGTGCCCGGGCACGGCAGATGCGCGCTGCGGCCGCGACCGATCGATCGCGGCCGCAACGGCATTCGTCGGCGGCGCCCCGTGCATGGGCTGCCGTGCATCGGCCTCGCCCGGCGGCAGCGGCATGATCGGCGAACCCTGGCGGGGTTCGAACCGCGCCGGCAGGCGCGGGGTCAGCGTCGTTTCGCTGCCCAGTGCCCTTGCCGCCAGCCGGTCGAGGAAGTCGCTCATGACATGCACAGTTCCAGATAGGCCTGCCGGCGGCGCGGGCTCAGGGCGAGGATGTCGGCCTCGTGCCAGTGGTAGGCCTGCGCCAGCGTGTCCACGTCGCGCAGCATGCGCAGCGCCCATGCGTGCAGCTCCTGCCACAGGAAGCGGGCGATATCGAACGCCGGCTGCCAGCGGTGTGCGCAATTCGGGCAGGTGAGGGCCAGCTGCACGTCGGCCTGCGGGTCGGCCTGCGCCATCGCCTGGGCGATCCCGGCCTGCAGCTCGATCGGCAAGGCATCGACAGCGCACGGTGCGTCGGCGCCGTGCATGGCGAGCACGCAGCGTTCGAGCAGCAGGCGACGCGCCGCCGCGCTATCGGCGCAGGTCTCCAGCGCCAGCATGTCGCTGCTGTCCGGCAGGCGGAAGCACACCTGGATGCCATGCGACGACAGCAGATGTCCGGCCTCCGGCGCCGCATCGTCGGCATCGTCCGGGATCAATCGCAGGTCGTCGCAGCGGAACGTCGCCTCCACGCTGGCTGCGCACTGCGGGCAGTTCGCCACGCCGCAGATCTCGGCACCGAACAGGCGCGCGCGCAGCTGCAGCAGCAAGGCATCGCGCCGCCCCAGCGGCAACGCGGCGATGGCCTCGGCGCTGCACTCCTCGCAACTGGTGCCCAGCAGCAACAGGCTGCACGCCGCGGCGGATTGCCCGCCCCCGCGTTCCCATACCTGCAGCAGTTGTGCCGGCGTGGGGGTACGCATGTCGATCAGCCGGCGGGCACGGTGAAGCTGGGCTCGGCCGGCTCCGGCACGCTGACGTCGCGCTCCCAGCCCTCGTTCTCCAGTTTCAGGTGCTGGATCGCCACCGCGTTGGCATTGGCGTCCAGGTCGGGCATCGCCTGGAACTCCGAGACCCAGCAGCGATACAGCTTGTAGGCAAGCGCAAGCTGGCCCGCCTCGTTGTAGACCTCCAGGATCAGGTCCTTGCGGAAGTCCTTCAGCGAAACCTCGGCGCCGAGACCGGCGCCGAAGTTCCACACCTTGTTCGCCCACTGCTCGAACGCAACGTCGTGGGTGACGCCGCGCTCGATGGTGATCGCCTCGTACTCGGTGCGACCCGGCGACTTGCGGGTACTGCTTGGATCCCCCCCCTCTCGATGCTTGACCACTTCGGTGGTGCGCTTGAGCCCCGATACCTTGCTGACCCCGGCCACGTAACGGCCGTCCCATTTCACCCTGAACTTGAAGTTCTTGTACGGATCGAAGCGCTGCGCGTTGACGCTGAACTGAGCCATGATGTTTTCCTCAGGTCGGGATCTGGCCGGCCATCTGCTGCAGCTGGATGACCACGAATTCGGCGGGCTTGAGCGGCGCAAAGCCGACCACGATGTTGACGATGCCGAGATTGATGTCGTTCTGCGTGGTGGTTTCCTTGTCGCACTTGACGAAGTAGGCGTCCTGCGGCGTCTTGCCCTGGAACGCGCCCTGGCGGAACAGGTTCTGCATGAACGCGCCGATGTTGAGGCGGATTTGCGCCCACAGCGGCTCGTCGTTGGGCTCGAACACCACCCACTGGGTGCCGCGATAGAGGCTTTCCTCGATGAACAGCGCGGTGCGCCGCACCGGCACGTACTTCCATTCGGAACCCTGCTCATCGTTGCCCTGCAGCGTGCGCGCGCCCCACACCACCGTGCCGTACACCGGGAAATTGCGGATGCAGTTGATCGCCAGCGGGTTGAGCACGCCGTTCTCGTCATTGGTCAGCACGGTGCTGACACCGAGCGCGCCGGTGATGCTGGCCTCGCTGCCCGCCGGCGCCTTCCACACGCCGCGGGTGGCGTCGGTACGGGCGTAGATACCGGCCACGAAACCGCTCGGCGGGAATGCGCGCGGCCGGTTCTGCTGCAGCGGGTCGGCGGCGATCACCCACGGGAAATAGAACGCGGCGTTGATCGCATCGTTGCCGGTGATGGCACCCGGGCCGCCCTCCAGCGCGTCGACCGTGGCGCCGTCGGCGGAGTCGGCGATCAGGAACGCGCGCCGGCTGCGACAGAATTTCTGCAGCGTGGAGATCGTGCCGGTGCCGGTTTCCCCGGGCACGCACAAAAGGTTGAACAGGTTGACGCGGTCCAGCTGATACAGGCCGCCGGTACCGGCCAACGGGACGAGTGCGTTCTCGAACGCGGCATCGTTCGGCGCCAGCACCGTGCCGTCCAGACCGCCCGCCAGTTTCGCCGCGTCGGGAATGTTGCCGGCCGCGGTATCCGCCGGCGGATCGGTGGCGCCGCCCTGCACGGCGGCGGTGACGTAGGCGGACTGGTTCGCCAGCACGCTGGTGACGAAACGCGCGTCGTCGGTCTTCATGGAGAGGTTGTCGAACACTTCCACCGCCACGCCGGCCGGATCGAGCTTCCAGTTGGCGACCGTCAGCCGGAAACGGGTGGCGTCGAAGGTCGACTTCCTGGTCACGATGGCGAAGTCATTGGCCCACTGGCCTTGGTTGGCGGCGGTCACCAGCAGCTTGCCGTCGAGGGTGACTTTCGCCGCCTTCGCCGTGCCGTCGACCAGCCGCACGATGTACGCCTGCTGGCCGCCGTTGGCGAAGAACTGGTTCACCGCGTAGCCGAGCACGCTGCGGCTGTCGATGCCGCCGAACTTGCGTGCGAAGTCGGTATAGCCGAGCACCAGTTCGGCATGATCGGTCGGACCGCTGGGGGTCCAGCCGGCAAACGCCGCGATCGACGTGGCCACCCCGGTGATGGTGCGCACGCCGCTGGGGATTTCCTCGATATAGACGCCCGGGTATGAGAGCGCAGGTGGCATGGGATCGGTCCTCTGTCGTGAAAACACACATCGCAGTCAATGCGGTTGCGATGGCCTCGTGCGGCTATTGAGCGCATACAGCACCTCGCCGTCGGGCAGGCGGTCGCGCCGCAATTCGCCTTTCGCTATCAGCGCATCCAATGCCTGCTCGATGCGCTGGCATCCGCTCTCGTAACGCTGTTGCGGCAGCCACCGGCTGACGATGCCGCGCAAGGTGTCGGCCGCGCGCGGGTGGCGGTGCAGGTAGGCGAGCAACGTCAACTGGATATCTTCCTCGCAGCCGCTCTCGCCTGCCGCGCCATTGTCCCGCGGTTTCGTCATGGCACCCTCCGCACACATGGCACGGTGCCCGGGTGCACATGCAACGAGCGCGCCACGCGCGAAATTCCGCGGGAGCCCGCCAGGACAAGGACTTGGCCGTGCGATGCCGCTCGTGCCCGGGTCGGGCATGACCCGCTTGGACGACGCAGTGGGGATCGCCGCACCCACATCCGCACGGCCGTTCAGGCGCAGCGCAGCTGCTTCCGCATCAATGGGCGCGGAACTGCCCGGTCCCTATGCCGTGCTTGGTGAGCAGCTTGCCCAGCTGCCTGCGCTCCGTGCCGGACAGACGCGCCGCGGCACTGATGTTGCCGTCCGTCTGCTGCATCAGCTGGATCAGATAATCGTGCTCGAACTTCCGGATGGCTTGCATCTTCGCCGCGCTGAAGCTGCCGCCAGGCTGATGCGCCCCGGTCCGGACGATCCGCCCCGGCTCCGCGAATGCCGGCTCCGCCGCCAGCAGATCGGCGAGCCCGATGACCGGTCCCTCGGCGTGCAGGTACGCGCGCAACGCGACGTTGTCCAGCTCGCGCACGTTGCCCGGCCATGCATAGGCCGTGAGCGCCTGCATGGCATCCTCGCCCCACCGCTTGGGCGGGCCGTGCAGCCTCCGCGCAACGGTCCCGATGAAGTGTTCGGCGATCAATGCCACGTCGTCCGAACGCTCGCGCAATGGCGGCAGGTACACGTACAGGGCATTGAGGCGATACTGCAGATCGCGGCGAAAATGTCCGGCGGCAACCTGCCGCTCCAGACTGACATTGGTCGCGGAAATGATGCGTGCGTTCGACACGCGCGCGGCGCCGCCGCCGACCGGCCGGTACTCCTTGTCCTGCAGGAAACGCAGCAGGGTCACCTGCCCCTTGCGGGAAAGCGTGTCCACTTCGTCCAGGAACAGCGTTCCGCCGCACGCATGGTCGATCAGCCCCAGCTGCGCGCCCCTGGCGTCGGTGTATGCGCCACGATCGTGTCCGAACAGCTCGTTCTCGATCAGGCTGTCGGGAATCGCACCGCAGTTGACCGGCACGAACGGATAATCCCGGCGCGCGCTGGCGTAATGGATCTCCCGTGCGGCGAGTTCCTTGCCGGTGCCGGTCTCGCCCTCGATCAACACCTGCACATCGCAGCCGGCGTAGCACTTCAATTGCGCGCGCACTGAATCGATCGCCTGGGAATGACCGAGCATGTTCGGCATCATCCGTCCCCAAAATCGCCGTCTGGGCACTTGGCGCGCCATCGTCGCCATTGAGTGGAATCGGCAATGTCCATTCCGGTCCGGCCGAATCGCACCGGATCGCGGGCAGCACGAGGGAGTATGCGCAGTTTCTTTCCGGCAGTCCATTGATTCGCCTGAAATAATAACTGCCGAGCGTCACACAATCGGGGATTCGCTCCGGCCGGACGGACGCGACTTGCCCTGGCGCTCGCCTGGCCCGTGCCGCCGGGCGCGCGGGCGACGATGCGCGTGCCGGCCATGCGCGGCGCGGCGCCAGGGCACTTCATTCGCGGGGAACGAGTCCGTCCGCCGGGAACAGGTCGGCACGCCCGCCCACCTGCCGTGAGACTGCCGTTTCGTTGATCCAGGTCAACATTCTCCCCCTGCCTTGCGTGGAGTAATGACGATTCCCGAACAACTCACTGGAGCCTGGCAATGAACGACAAAGACTTGCGCCAAAACGTTCTGGACGAACTCGATTTCGAGCCGAGCATCGATTCGGCGGACATCGGCGTAGCGGCGGAAAACGGCGTGGTCGTGCTTACCGGCCATGTCCCGAACTACACGCAGAAAATGGCCGCCGAACGCGCCGCCTGGAGGGTGAAGGGGGTCAAGGCGATCGCACAGAAGATCGACGTGCGCTTCCCCGGCGAGAAGAAGATCAACGATGACGAGATCGCCCAGCGGGCACTCAACATCCTGGCCTGGAATGCGGCGGTCCCTCGTGACGCGGTGCGCGTCAAGGTGCAGAACGGCTGGGTTTCGCTGACCGGCCAGGTGAAATGGAACTATCAACGCGCTGCGGCCGAATCCGAAGTGCGCAAACTTTCCGGCGTGATCGGCGTAAGCAACGATATCGCCCTCGCAACCATGGTGGATGCCGTCGACGTCAAACAGCGCATCCTCGATTCATTGAAACGCCATGCCGCGGTCGAGGCCAATCGCATCAGCATCGACATTCGCGAGGGTGGCACGGTCAAGATCGAGGGCGAAGTCGACAACTGGGACGAGCGTCAGGCCGTCGAACACGCGGTATGGTCGGCACCGGGAGTGCGCACGGTCGAGGATCATATCCGCATCTGCTGACCGGTACGGCGCAAGCCGTCTTGATCGATCGTCGACGGGCGCGGTGCGAACGTCGACGCAGGGTTGCCGCTTACGGCAAGCCGCCGGACGAGTGTTGTGCGCGATGATTTTCCCGAAGCCCGCCACTGGCCGGGAAGCCGGGGTGCACGCCTTGTGCCCTGGATGATCGCGCTGTCCCTGCCCGGCACCCCGATGCCGCCGGCCACCGCTACCCGGCCGGTCGGCCGGGCACAGACGGATTCGTAGCCCGGCCGACCAACGGTCCGACAGGCTGCTAGAATAGGCGTTTGCCGCCGCGGCTCTCCCGGCACTCGCAAGGCACGGCGGCATCGCCACCCTGCCCGCGAGTCTCGCCTGCGGCTTCGCCGGATGGCCGGGCGCGACCCGCCGTGCCCGATACGGCAACAACATCGAGACAACCGACATGGTGGCACTGGCGACCGAGCGCGTGATCGACGTGCATCACTGGAACGACAGCCTTTTCAGTTTCCGCACCACGCGCGATCCCGGCTTCCGCTTCGACAGCGGCCAGTTCGTGATGATCGGGCTGGAGGCCGGCAACCGTCCGCTGATGCGCGCCTATTCGATCGCCAGCGCGAACTGGGAGGAGCACCTGGAGTTCTTCTCGATCAAGGTGCCCGACGGCCCGCTCACCTCGCGCCTGCAGCACCTCAAGCCCGGCGACCCGCTGATCGTCAGCCGCAAGCCCACCGGCACGCTGGTGCTCGACGATCTCAAGCCCGGCAGGCATCTGTACCTGCTCGGCACCGGCACCGGACTGGCGCCGTTCCTGAGCGTCATCCGCGATCCGGAAACCTACGCGCGCTTCGAACGGATCGTGCTGGCCCACGGCGTGCGCGAAGTCGCCGACCTGGCCTATGCCGATTACCTCGAGCGCGAACTGCCGCAGCACGAATACCTCGGCGCGCTGGTGCGCGAGAAGCTGATCTACTACCCCACCGTCACCCGCGAACCCTTTCGCAACCGCGGCCGCATCACCGATGCGATCGTCAATGACGCGATGAGCACGGCCTGCGGCCTGCCGCCGCTCGATCCAGCCACCGACCGCGTGATGCTGTGCGGCAGCCCGGCGATGCTGGACGACCTGCGCGCCCTGCTCGACGGGCGCGGTTTCCATGCCTCGCCGCGCACCCGCGAGCCGGGCGACTACGTGATCGAACGGGCCTTCGTCGAAAAATGAGCCGGCGGGGCCGCGACGGCCCTGATTCGACGCTGGATCGACGCCGGTGCGTCCGGGCCGCTGCCGAAATGCCTGTACAGGATCCACATGGAAATCAGCGGCGCGCCACCGGCTTGGTCGCCGTGTGGGCCGCGCTGCGTGCCAGCCAGCCGGCCAACTGCCCGGTATCGCGGCGCAGCGCCGCGGGCAGCAGGATGAAGTGCCGGCTCGGCGCCGCACCCGGCTTGGCGATCAAGCGCGCGGCGCCATCGAGTTGCAGCAGCGTCCGCTGATCGGCCGGCGCCACCTTCAAGGCCAGCCCGCCGGCCGTCAGCCAGGCACAGGGTTTCCCGTCGAGATACGCCATCAGGCCGCCGAACATCGCCTTGAAGCGCAGGTCGTGCGGCCTGCCCAAGTGGGTGGCCGCGTCTTCGAGATCGCGGCGCATGGCATCGAGCACCGCCGGCTTGTTCACGCCGGCACAAAGCGAATCGCGCATGGCAATGCACGCACGATCATTGTTCGATGATGAAGGCGCCGAACGCCACCCCGAGGTTCCAGCCGCGGCCCTTGCCGCTGAGCGCCAGCGATACGTTGCCCTTGGTCACCACCTGGGCGTCGGCCGACTTCTCGGCGCCGGCGTGGGCCTCGGCATTGGCGTAGTGGCCGAGGATCTCGCGGATGTTCCCGACCCCGGTGAACTTGCCGACGCCGTGATCGATGCGGGTCTTGCCGAAGGTGAGGCCGCCGCCCTTGGCGCGCAGATGCACGTGCATGCTCTGGCCGTTGCTGCAGCTGACCGTGCCGGAGCCACTGGCGGTCTTGTAGAAGATCGACCAGCCGGACAGCTGGAAATTCATCCTGCAGGAAATTTCACCGGCCGCCCGCGCCGGCACCGCTGCCAGCAAGCCGGCACATGCCAGCGCGACCACCCCAGCCCATTTGACCATGCTCATGTCGTCAGCTCCGCAATGACTTCGGCCCGTTGCCGGAACCGGATTATTGCAGACCGATGCTGAACTGCGCGGCATACCGCAATGAAACCCCTCCACGCCGATGCCCTGTCCCGGTCGTGCGCGCGCGGTTATCGCGGTACCGCGAACGTCTGCGCAATCGGCAAAATCCGCGATGTGTTTTCGTTTGGCCGTCCAGCCGTCCAGCCGTCCACTTGCGCGATGCTGCACAACCGGCATACGCTGCAATTGCGGCCGGTCGATTGCATCTCGCCGGAGATGCAGCGTGGCTGCCGCAACATCCGAAACTGCCGTCAGGAGGTCGCCCATGTCGTCCGCAAACCTGGCCGTCGCCCAGCATGCCCACCCCGACACGACGCGTATCGTCGCCATCAGCGCCGCGATCGCGCTCAACCTTGCCGTTATCGTGATCGCCTCGCGGCCGATCACTTCGGCGTGGCGCTTCACGGCCGGGCGGCCCAGCCCGGTTCAGTGGCTGCGCTTGATCGACCCACCGGCAGTGTCGCCACCGCCGCCACCGATCGTGCTCAAACCCCTGCCGCACCCGGCAACCCTGCCACGGACCCGCCTGCGGCCGACCGCGCCAACCGCACCGCCGACGGTACCGGTCACGACCGGACGAACCGCGATGCCCGCCAACAGCGTACCGACGCCGGCGCCAGCCGATGCCATGCCGCATGCAGCCGCGCCACCGCCGCCGGTCGAGGCCAGCCTGGCCTACCGTTCGGCACCGCTGCGCTTTCCGATCGAGGCTTTGCGCCAGCGGATGCAGGGCACCGTGCTGCTGCGCGTACTGGTGGATGCCGGTGGCAAGCCGATCGAGGTGGTGGTGGAACGCAGCAGCGGTTACCCCCTGCTCGACCGCAGCGCGCGCGAACAGGTACTGGCATCGTGGCGCTTCCAGCCGGCGCAGGTCCACGGGCGGCCGGTTCGGGCGTGGGCGCGGGTGCCGATAAGTTTCGATCTGCGCGCGCAGTAGCCACACCGCAAGCAGCCGGTCGGACTTTCGCCGGCCACCCCCGGAACCGGCCGGCACGTCGATGCCCGCCCCAGCCGGGACGCAGGCGCGCGGACGAAGGTTCGAGCCGGCGCCCACGACCGTCCGCGAACCCCCGGCATCCCGGGAACAGGAATCCTGCCTGCAGGCAATACCCGGCGGAACGGCCTGGCGGGCCTTGACCTCGCCGGCTCACGCGAAATTAACCATACGCCTGTTCCACTCGCGATCGCGCGTCCGGCCCGCACCGGCCTGAAGCATGACATGGCCCGCACTTCACGCCGGCGGCAGCGATCTGGCACAGTAACTTGCCTGCGCGCCGGAAGACGGCCGGACTTTGGTTGCCCGCCGGATTGCGCACTCGCACGAACCGCTATCGTTGATCGTCTGCACGTCCGGGCCACACGACTCCATCACGCGTTCGAGGAGTTCCATGTTTCAACGGGTCGCCATCATCGGCGGCGGCGCCGCAGCCGCCACCTTGCTCAGCGAACTGCTGGGACGCCGCCCGCCACGGATGCTGCATCTGGACTGGTACACCGGCTGCGCCGCGCAGGCGCGCGGGGTCGCCTATGGCACCCGCTCGCCACGCCATCTGCTCAACGTGCGCGCAGCCTCGATGAGCATGTTCGCCGGCAAGCCGCGCGGCTTCCTGGATTTCGTCCAGCGCGACGATCCATCCATCGCCGGCACCGACTTCCTGCCGCGCTTCCGCTATGGCGATTACCTGGAAGCCGAAGTGGCGCACGCGCTGCGCCAGGGCACGATCCATGGCCACGACGTGCACGTCATTCCGCTGGCGGTCGACGCGCTGGTGCCCGAGCCGGACAAGGTCACCGTGGTCTGCGGCGAAAGAGCCCGTTGCGTCGGCGCGGCCGTACTGGCACTGGGTGCGCTGCCGCCGCAACCGCTGGACGGCGTCAGCGCGGATGCGCTGGCCAGCGGCCGCTACGTGGTCGACCCGTGGCCCCTGCTGGCCGGCGCCGACGTCGATCCATCGCCACGCAAGGTGGCACTGATCGGACTCGGGCTGACCGCGGTGGACGTGCTGCTGGAGCTCTCGGCGCAATGGCCACGGGCCGAATTCACCGCGATCTCGCGCCACGGCCTGCTGCCCGAGGCACATCTGAACACGGCTGCCGTACCCTTCGGCGACAGCGCCGAACTGGTCGAATCGATGCGCGAGGCACCGGATATCCGCCACTGGCTTCGCCTGGTGCGCGAGGCGACCCGGCAAGGTGCCGACTGGCGCACCGTCATCGACAGCCTGCGGCCGCATACACCCGGGCTATGGCATGAGCTGCCGAGCACCCAACGCGCACGCTTCCTGCGCCATTTGCGCTGGGCCTGGGAGCGTGCCAGGCACCGCATGCCGCCACAGGTGTGCAGAACGATCGCCGCGCTCGAACAGACCGGCCGGCTGCAACGCAGGCCCGGATACGTGCAGGCGGTGGACCTCGCCGGCGATGCGCTGCAGCTGACACTGGCACGCGCGGGCGCCATGCAGAGCATGCGTGCCGACCTGGTGATCCAGGCCACCGGCCTGAGCCTGGACGTCAGCCGGACCGATCATCCACTGGTGCGCCAGCTGGTCACCAATGCGCATGTCACACCGGATCCGCTCGGCATGGGCATGCAGGCCGGCACCGAGGGCCGGCTGCTGCACGACGGCCAGTACTGGCCAAACCTGTTCGCCATCGGCAGCCTGCTGCGCGGCACCCGGTGGGAATCCATCGCGATGCCCGAAATCAGCCAGCAGGCGCGCTCCCTGGCCGATCAATTGCTGGCCGACTGAACGGATCTCGCCCATGCTGTTCAGCCTGCTCGCCCTGTTCGCCCTGCTGCTGCACATCGTGGGCGTGTTCACCGCCATGCACGCCGTGGTGCATACGCGCACCCCGCAGGGCGCGATCGCCTGGGCACTGGGGCTGGTGCTGCTGCCGTACCTCACCCTGGTCCCCTACCTGTACCTCGGCACCAGCCGGTTCCGCGGCAAATGGAGCGCGCATCGGGCACGTGTGCCGCAACCCGCACCGCTGTCGGACATCCCCCATCCGGTCTGCGTGCGCTATGCCGCGATCGCGGCGATGCTGGGGCACGACTTCCGCGGCGGCCACCGACTGCAGCTGTTGATCGATGGGGTGGCCGCGTTCGAAGCCATGTTCAGCGCCATGACTGCAGCCAGACAGAGCCTGCTGGTGCAGTTCTTCGTGATTCACGACGACCGGCTCGGCCGCCGCCTGCAGCAGTTGCTGCTGGAGCGGGCGGCGGCCGGCGTGGCGGTCTGCGTGCTCTTCGACAGCGTCGGCAGCCACGCCTTGCCGCGGCATTACGTGGACACGCTGCGCGCCGGCGGGGTGGCGGTCCACCCGTTCGCGACCCATCGCTGGCGCAACCGCTTCCAGCTCAATTTCCGCAACCACCGCAAGATCGTGGTGGTGGACGGCGTGTGCGGGTTCATCGGCGGGCTCAACGTCGGCGACGAATACCTGGGCCTGAAACCGCCGCTGGCGCCCTGGCGCGATACCCAGCTGAAGATGCAGGGCCCGGTGGTGGCCGACCTGCGGCAACTGTTTTCCGATGACTGGCAATGGATCACCGGCACGCCACTGCCGTCGCTGGCGCCGGCCCCCTGCGACGGCGACGCCAACGTGCTGCTGGTCGCCAGCGGGCCGGCCGACCGACAGGAAACCGGCTCGCTGTTTTTCACCGCCGCGATCAATGCGGCGCGCGAGCGGCTGTGGCTGAGCACGCCCTACTTCGTGCCCGACCGGGCGGTACTGGACGCACTGCAGCTGGCGGTGCTGCGCGGCGTCGATGTGCGCGTGCTGATTCCGGCGCGACCGGACCACCGTACCGTGTTTCTCGCCTCCACGCTGCACGCCCACCATGCGCTGCGCGCCGGCATCCGCGTGTTCCGCTACCAGCCCGGCTTCCTGCACCAGAAGGCGTTGCTGATCGACCACGACAGCGCGGCGATCGGCAGCATGAACCTCGACAGCCGTTCGTTCCGGCTCAATTTCGAGGTCAGCGCACTGATCGTCGACCGGGCGTTTGCCGCCGAGGTGGCCGCAATGCTGGTGGCGGACTTCGCCCGCGCGATTGCCATCGACCACCGCGAATACCACGATGCGCCTTACCTGCGCCGGGTGGCGATGCACGTGGCGCGGCTGTTCGATCCGCTGCTGTGACGGCGGCGCCATGCCGTCACGCCGCGGTCCGCGTCGGGCAGACGGTGCCGCCGGTGTCGCTTCGGCAACTACCGTTTGCAACGTGCGTTATCGGCGCTTGATGAAGCGTCGCCGCCAGTCGCCTTTGCCCAGGAACCATCCTGCATAGATGCCCACGGTCACGCCAAGCAGTTCGCACAGCACCCGCGTGCCGATGTGCTCCGGATCGTGCACCAGCGCCAGCTTCGCCCGCAGCAGCTGCAGCGACTGCAGTCGCGCGTAGTTGAAATAGAACAGGTCCCACAGGTCGCCGCTGGCGGTCAGCAGCGTCGCCAGCAGGAACGACCAGCCGATCTGCAAGCCCGCGCCCCAGCCCTGGCGCCGGCCCAGCCAGTGGAACACGCCGGACAGCAGCAGGCCCGCCAGCGCGGAAATCAACCCGGCCTGCAGGGCGCCGATCCAGCCGTCGCCCATCCATGTCTGGTCGTAGTGCATCGGGTTCGCCTGCCTCGCCTGTCGTTGCGGCATTATGCACGGCTGCGGACAGTGGCCGGCCGGCGTTAGACTTTCGCCACGTCTCCGGCATGAATTTCCAGCCATGCAGCCCATGATTTCGCCCCAAGCCGCCCTGATCGTCGTCGACGTGCAGCCGGATTTCATGCCCGGCGGCACGCTGGCCTGCCATCAGGGCGATGCGATCGTGCCGGGCATCGATGCGCTGCTGCGACGCCAGGCGTTCCGCCATGTGGTGGCCACGCAGGATTGGCACCCGCGCGAGCACACATCGTTCGTCGACGCGCATCCGGGCCTGGCCCCGTTCGCCCAGATCCGGCTGTACGGCCAGCCGCAGACCCTGTGGCCGGCGCACTGCGTGCAGGGCACGCCGGGCGCGGTGCTGCATCCGGCGATCGACTGGTCGCCGCTGGACCTGATCCTGCGCAAGGGCAGCGATGCGCGCGTGGACTCGTACAGCGGTTTCCGCGAGAACGTCGGACCGCAGGGCGACCGCCCGGATACCGGGCTGGCCGGCTGGCTGCGCGGGCGCGGCGTGGACGAGGTCTTCGTGTGCGGGCTGGCGCGTGACGTGTGCGTGTTGTGGACGGCGCAGGACGCCGCCGCGCTGGGCTTTCGCACACACCTGCTGTGGGATCTCAGTCGCCCGGTGACGCCGTCCGGCGACGCGCCCACGCGCGCGGCGCTGGACGCCGGCGGGATCGGCATCGTCGACAGCGCGGCGCTGGCCGGCTGAGCCGCGCCGCGCATCCGGATCCATGCTCGCTGCGCGCACTCAGAGTGCATATTCCGGCGGTCTGGCTGAACATCAGTTCCGGCAATGGCCGACCACACGTCCAGTGTCGCAGCGTTGCTGGTCTTGAACCCAAAAGCTCGATGGAAATTGACCGCGGGACGGAGGCTGGATGTAGCTCGATTTCCCACCGCCCAGCTCCGCGAGTGCGACTTGGTTCGGACCATTCGGCCAACGCAAGGCTTCAAGATAGGACCAAAACGTCCTCACCATTTCACCGTCCGCGTCAACAGGCGCATAGCTCTCCGCCCCGGCTCGTCGCAGGCATCGGGTGTGACACCCTGATTCGATCAGCCGTCTCCGCGATGGTCTCGGCCGGCTACGGAATGATCCCGCATCAGTCACCGTTCTGGATTAAGGCGCTTGCACGCCCTTGAGCTTGCGCTCCCAAACACTCGTCGGTTGCCATCGGTGCGTCCAAGTGGCCGCGGTCGTGGCACACAGGTTCACGATCTCGCACAAGTGCGGATCAACACTTGGTGGCTCGGCCGATGGGCGGCATCCTCTAAACCAAGCTGTCGGTGGCGACAGCCATTCAGATTGGAGGGATCGAGTCCAACCCCATTCCTGATTCCCCATACCCTTTTCCAATTATTGCTACCCAGTATGTTCGTTGGTATGCTGTCATGATTCTACTAGAACATGGATGAGCCATGGATATCATTAGGCGAAGTTCGTGCAATGCCGCGCAATCAAAGGTTGTTGCAGTCAAGAACGCTGTTTCGGCGAAAGGCAATGACAATCTCTTCAGCGCATTAAGAACTAGACTGCTTGACACGTTTCTTTTTCCGGTGATTGCGGTCATTGCGCTCTTCAATGTATCGGTATCAGCGCATGCTCAGTCGCGAACGTACTATGGTCCAAGTTATGAATCAGCCTTAGCTCTATGTGAATATGACATTGCGTATTTGTGGTATAACCAATATGGCCACTATGGTTTCTTTGGTTCACCTACCTGTGTTGAAACCACATATAACAATGGGTTTGGTCATTCGTTTCAAATCCATAGTATAGATTATCGATATAATTCAACGTTCTTATTCGGAGAGTGGCCATACTCCATTCCTGATACATCGCCGAAACCGGCAAAAGCGAACGGTCCATCTTGTTCCTGCGCGGGGGATCCTATCGATTTGGCGACAGGTAACGAGTATAGAGACGAGGTGGACTTTCAATCTCCATCGTTAAACTTTCATCGCTATTACAATAGCGATTCTTCAGTAGCTTCCTCCCATGCGGGGACGCATTGGCGCGATAGCTTTGATGCAAGCCTTGACATCATGAATGATGGGACTGTAGGTTTAATAACAGCCTATCGCCCTGATGGCAAACAATTCGGCTTCACGCTTCAAAATGGGGTCTGGATGCCGGACCCTGATGTTGCCGACACTCTCACGCAAGAGACAGACGGAAACGGAAGTATTACCGGATGGACCTATTTTGACGCTACCACTCGCTCCCGTGAGCGTTACAGTGATAAGGGGGTTCTTTTATACGTTACGGATGCAGATGGGAGGGTAACGAGTTATACATATAGCACACCCTCAACTCCATCAAACGTAGCGCCATCAGCAGGTCTGCTGCTGACAATTACGAGTGCGCAAGGTCGCTCCATAAACTTGATCTACAACAGTGGAGGCATGATTGCGTCGGCAGTGCTTCCTGATGGCGGAGTCTTGAGTTACGGATATGACTCTAACGGAAATTTGTCCAAGGTGATTTATCCCGATGGTGGCTATCGTCAGTATGTATACAACGAGAGCGCGCTTACGAGTGGTGGAAATTTCCTAAATGCATTAACGGGGGACGTTGACGAGGCAGGTACTCGTTTTACTAGCATCGGTTACGATGCTCAGGGGCGAGCCGTGATGTCAACGTTGCCGGGAGGCGTTGACGTTACCCGGATTGTCTACGGCGGCACGTCCTCTGTAACGTACCCGACCGGGGCACAGGCGACTTTGGGTTTCGTGGTAACCAACGGCTCGGTGCATGCCAGCACCGTCAGCGCCCCCTGCGGTGTCGATTGCGGACAACCCAACGCCGCCGCCACGTTTGACAGCAACGGCTATGTAGCCTCGACCACGGACTTCAACGGCAACGTCACGACGATGGTCCATGACGCCAACGGTCTGCTGGATCAGCAGGTCGATGGCTCGGGAAGCACCGAACAACGCACGACGAACACCACCTGGAATACCGCGCTGCGCGTTCCGCTGACACGCACGGTGCTCGATGTCAGTGGCAACACCGTCGCCAAAACTTCTTGGGTCTACAACACTATCGGCCAGCCGCTTGCACGTTGCGAAATCGATCCGGCGATAGTCGCTGCAGCGTCCTACACCTGCGTTGCTACCGGCACCGTGCCGGCCGGTGTGCGCCGCTGGACCTACACCTACTGCGATACAGTGGACAGCACGCAGTGTCCCTTGGTCGGCCTGTTGCTGAGCGTCACCGGCCCTCGCACCGACCTCACCCAGACCACCACCTACAGCTACTACACCGACAGCGTCGCCACCGGTTGCGGCACACCGGGCGGTGCCTGCCATCAGCCGGGCGACCTGTATCAGGTCACCGACCCCCTGGGCCACGTCACCACGATCGACGCCTACGATGCCGATGGGCGCATCACGCGGTACACCGACGCCAACGGCGCCCATACCGACCTGACCTACACCCCGCGCGGCTGGCTGGCCTCGCGCAGCCTCGATGGTGCCACCACCCGCTTCGGCTACACGCCCTACGGCGCCGTGGCTTCCGTGACCGACCCCGATGGCGTGGCCACCGGCTTCACCTACGATGCCGCCCACCGTCTTACCGACATCACCGACGCCCAGGGCAACCGCATCCACTACACCCTGGATGCGGCCGGCGACAAGACACAGGAACAGGTTTATAGCGCCGCCGGCACGGTGGTGCGCAGCCTCTCGCGCAGCTACAACACGCTGGGCCAGCTCACGGCGGTGGTCGATGGTCTCAACCAGACCGTCTTCAGCGCCGGCTACGCGGACAGCTACGACGGCAACGGCAACCTGGTGCACAGCGCCGACGCGCTGGGCATCCAGCGCCGCCAGGGCTTCGATGCGCTGAACCGTCTGCAGAGTACGATCGCCAACTACAACGGCACCGATCCGGCCACGACGAACACGCAGACCGCATTCGACCATGACGCGCTGGATCGGCTGGACGGCGTGGCCGACCCCGACGGCCTGGATACCGTCTATACCTACGACGGCCTGGGCAATCGCACGCAGCGGCAAAGCCCGGACACCGGCACCAGCACCGACACCTACGATGCGGCCGGCAATCGCCTCACCCATACCGATGCCAAGGGCGTGGTCAGCACCTCGACCTACGACGCGCTCGACCGCCTGACCGGCACCGGCTACGTCGACAGCACGCTCGACGTCCGCTATGCCTACGACGAGCCCGACACGGTCACCGGCTGCAGCGGCTCATCGCCGATCGGCCGGCTGACGCGCGTGGTGGAAGCCAGCGTGAGTACCGTGTACTGCTATGACAACCGCGGCAACGTGATCGAGAAGCAGCAGGTGGCGACCACCCAGACCGACGTCACGCAGTACGCCTATACGGCGGCCGGCCGGCTGAGCCGCGAGAGCACGCCCGACCACACCGTGATCGCCTATGCCTACGACAGCGACGGCCGCATCAGCGGCGTGCAGGCGACCCCCAGCGGCGCCACCACGGCCCCGCCCACGGTGGTCGGCGCCATCACCTACCGGCCGTTCGGGCCGATCAGCCGCTACACCCTGGGCAACGGGCAGACCGTGACGCGCACGTACGACGCCAACGACCGCCTCACCGACCTGACCAGCCCGGCGCTGAACCTGCACTTCGCCCGCGACGCGGCGGGCGACATCACCGCGCTGGGCAACGCCCCCGGCGCCAACCCGGCCACGGAAACCTACGGCTACGATCCGCTGTACCGGCTCAGCGGCATCAGCGACGCGGGCAGCGCGCTGGAAAGCTACACCTACGACCGCACCGGCGACCGCCTGAGCAAGACCGCCGCGGGGCTGGCCACCGGCCCCTATGCCTACACGCCCGGCACGCATCAGCTGGCCAGCATCGGCAACGCCGCGCGCAGCAACGATGCCGACGGCAACACCACCGCCAGCGTGGTCGGCGCCGAGACGTTCGGTTTCAGCTACAACGGCCGCAACCGCCTGGCCGCGGCACAGCGCAACGGCCAGACCGTGGCGACGTACACCTACAACGCCCTCGGCCAGCGCCTCGGCAAGGAGGCCACCCTGCCGCAGCACCTCACCGAGCGCTACGCCTACGACGAAGCCGGCCGCCTGATCGGCGAGTACGGCACCCTCTTCAGCGGGAAGCACCCCAGGAAGAAGCCCTCCAAGAAAGACATCGCCATCAGCCGCACCTACGTCTGGCTGGGTAGCCTGCCGGTCGCGGTGATCGACAACACGATCAACGGCAGCGCCACCGACAGCACGGTGAACTATGTCACGGCCGATCCGTTGGGTACGCCACGGGCGGTCACCGACGGCACCGGAGCGCTGATCTGGTCGTGGGCGTACCAGGGCAACCCGTTTGGCGAACAGCTACCGACGTCGGCGACGGGCTATGTGCTCAACCTGCGCTATCCCGGCCAGTACTTCGATGCCGAAACCGGGTTGATGCAAAACGGCGCGCGTGACTACGACTCGGCCTCGGGGCGCTTCGGGCAGGCTGATCCCACCGGGCTCAACGGCGGCATCAATCCGTACGTCTACGGCTTGAATAGTCCGCTGTCCTACATCGATCCCTCGGGGCTTCAGGCGCAGACAGTACCCGCGCCTGCGCCTGCCCCCTCGCTGCCACCTGCTCCTAATACGGGACCCGTTCCCAACACAGGGGTGCCTGCGAACGATCCGGAGTTTGATCCGGAAGCGGGTCCGGGGACTGTCATCGAAGCCTGCGTCGCCAACCCTGTCGTGTGCGGCGCCGTACTAACTGTCTATCCGACAGATGCGGGTGGCCCGCAGGATGAAGCACCGCCAGATAGCGTAAATCCTGTTGTTCTGTTCCCCAAAACCAGGCGACATATTCCCAATCAGTGTCCGGTCGACGAAGACGGAAAAGAGGATCGTTGCGCGGCGCTTTATAGAAGCAGTTTGGCCACATGCGCCAGTTTGACGGGAAAGAAGAAGTTTATGTGCATGGCGGCAGCGCGTAAGAATTACGAACAGTGTATGGAGGAAGAATAGTGGGCACATCATCGCATCGCGTTATCGCCACGCGTAGGCTCGCCTACGCCTTCAAGGATGATCCGACGCGGAGGGCGTTCACTGTTCGTCTCCATGAGCCATTTATTGTCGAACCGGGATCGGTTGACTTCGATGTCTCTGGGTGGACGTCAGGTTGTCTCATAAGCTTCGACGGACTTGATGAGAAGGAGTGGGTTACGTACGGAGCCGACGAAGTTCAAGCAATCGAGCTGGCTGTTCAGCACATGGAGGATCATTTGCGTAGATTGAGCAAAAAATATGATCTCTATTTCGACGACGGTGAGCCGTATTTTGAGGACTAGTAAATTAAGGTGACGGAGGTAATTAAATCGGCGATGCGCATCTACGCCAACGACCGCCTCACCCAGAAAAAAGGGGAGAAAAAAGGGGACGTGGCTAATTAAATCTGATCCTAGATGATTGCCCGCGGTGGCCGTCCACGCGGGCGGCACGCGGCGGGGCGTCCTCCGCCATGCGCTGGAAGCGCTCGTCACCAAGGGCTCGTTCCTAACTGACGTACGCACGCAGATGCTGCAGGTCATCGGGCGCGATGCCTGCCAGAATCTGCGCTCAGGGCTCGATGAGGTCGCGTGCCGCCATCGGCCGGTGGCGGTCCAGCGCGGCGAGCACGGCCGCATCGCGCCGGTAGATGTCGGGCCGGAAACCGAGCGTGCCGTCGTCATCCAGGTGCACCGTCCAATACGCCAGCAACAGCGGTACCGGCCGCCGCAGGCTCACCGTCCGCGTCTGGTCGGTGTCGATCGCGCGGTCGAGCGCGGCGCGGTTCCACTGCTGCGGATCGTCCAGCAGCAGCACGGCCAGTTCGCGCGGCCGCTCCACCCGGATGCAGCCGGAACTGAAGGCGCGCCGCTCACGTGCAAAGAGCTCCTTGTGCGGCGTGTCGTGCATGTACACCGAATAGTCGTTGGGAAAACGGATCGCCAGCCGGCCCAGCGCATTGCCGGAGCCCGCGTCCTGGCGCAGCACGATGCCGCGCGGGTGGTTCCAGTCCACGCTGGACGGCGCCACCGGCCGCCCCTGGCTGTCCAGCACGCGCAGCCGGTTGGCGGCGAGATAGCCCAGCCCCTTGCGCAGCCTGGGCAGGATGTCGTGGCGCAGGATGGTGGGCGGCACGGTCCAGGTCGGATTGAGCGTGAGGTAGGTGATCTGCGACTTGAATACCGGCGTGCTGCGGTAGGGCTTGCCCACCTGCACGCGCGAGTGCCATGCCGGCGCGCCGTCGCGGTAATACGTCACCTGGTAGCCGGCGATGTCGACCACCACGAAATCCCCCTGCAGGTGGTGCAGCAGCCAGCGGGCGCGTTCCAGGTTCACCCGCAACTGGTCGATGCGCGCGCTTACCGGCACGTTCAGTGCCGCGCGCGTGGCCTCGCCGAGCACACCGTCGGCAGGCAGGTATTGCGCCTGCTGGAAACGTCGTACGGCTTCGGCCAGCGCAGTGTCGTAGCGCTCGCCCGGCGGCTGCGTGGTGACGGGCAGGTAACCGCCCAGTTGCAGGCGCTGGCGCAGCAACGGCACCCTTGGGTCGTCCATGCCCGGCTTGAGTGCGGCCCCAGCCGGAATCGACAGCCAGCCGCCCTGTGCCGCCACGGCGCGCAGCTGCGCCAACGCGGTACGCAGTCGCGCATAGATCGGGTGCTGCGGGCGGGCACGCTCGAAGCTCTCCGCCACGCGCCCCTCGTCCACCGCCGCCCGCGCCGCCTGCACGCCCTGGACGGGATCGAGCTGGTGCGCATCGAAATTCCAGTGCGGGTCCAGGGTGGCCGGGTCGACCTTGCCGCGCTGCAGATCCATCAGGGCGCTGAGATAGGCTTCGGTGGCCAGCAGGTCGAACTGCGCGCGCTGCGACGGCGTGGCCGCGGGTGTGGCCAGCGCAGCCTGTCTCTGCGCCAGCTGCGACAAGCCGTAATCCTGCGGATCGAGCCCGTCGCCGGTCATGCCCTGCAGCGCCCGCAGCAACTGCTGGACCGTATCGGCACGCCCCCAGGCTGGCGCGAAAGCATGCTGCTCGTAGAACTGCGCCTCGGCCTCGGACAGGGTACCCGTGGCCGCAGGTGCCCTGCTGCGCCACAGCTCGATACGCTCGCGGATCTGTCCGGCCACCGGATCCGGCGGCGGCTGCGCCTGCAGCGATGCGGCCAGGATCAGCAGCCAGCCCAGCCACGCCCATCGCATGCGCGATCGATTGCGGATCGCCACTGCACTTTCTCCCGTCGGCCTCGATCTCCGATCCTGTCTTAGCACAGGCAACGCGCGACGCAAGCCGCTGCGGCAGCGGGTCGCGCCCCTCGGCCTGCCGGACCTGGATGATCGGACCGATTGACAACTCCTTAACGAGGCGCTGCTAGGCTGCGGATTTTTCCGGCCGCCCGAATCGCCGATGCCCTGCTTGCGCCATGCCATCTGCGCCATCCTGCTGTCCGTCGTCGCCGCCGTGCCCGCGCACGCGGCCGATGCCACGCTGTTCGACGCCCTGCAGCGGCTGGCCCCGCAGGCCAATCCGAAAGTGCTGGGCCTGGCGCTGGACGCCACCCGCTGCGCGGTGGCGCACGGCCAGCCCGCCTCCGACCGGCTGGCCGTGATCGACTATTCGCTGCCGTCCACCAGCCCACGGCTGTGGGTGTTCGACCTGGCACGGCGCAAGCTGCTGTTCCATGTGCTGGTGGCGCACGGCCGCAACACCGGCGACAACCTGGCCCGCCGCTTCTCCAACCGGGACGGCAGTCTCGAATCCAGCCTCGGCCTGTTCCGCACGCTGGACACCTACGAAGGGCACAACGGCTACTCGCTGCGTCTGGCCGGACTGGAACCGGGCATCAACGACCACGCCCTGGAACGCGCCCTGGTGATCCACGGTGCCAGCTACGTGAACCCGACATTCGCCCGACGCGAAGGCCGCATCGGCCGCAGTTGGGGCTGCCCGGCCGTACGCACCGCGGTGGCACGACCGCTGATCGATACGCTGAAAGGCGGTCAGTACGTGTTCTCCTACTACCCCGACGCGCGCTGGCTGAGCTCCTCGCCGTATCTCGCCTGCGATACCGCGCGCACCGCGGCGGCCAACGCGCCCTGAGCTGCGGATCCACCCCCGCGCGGCGGCCCCGCGTCGCTCAAACGTCGTTCTCGCCGGTTGCCGCCACCTGCAACCCGCCGTCGGCATCGATCTCCACCCGCAACGTGATCGGCCGGCAGCACACCTGGCAGTCCTCGATGTAGCGCTGAGGCGCGGCCGATTCATCGATCAGGATCTCGATCGATTCGCCGCAATACGGACAATCGATGCTGACGGGCGTGAGCATGGCGCTGTCTCCGCTGATCGGGGCCGAGAATGATGCTACCGCGCAGTGCCGCCCTACGCAGCGAAAACGATGCGACCTCGGCGGCATCGAGTGTGTGCCGTTGCGCGCGGCACGGGCCGGTTCGCACAGGTCATCGCGCCATGATGGGCCAACGCGACGCGCTATACACTGCACGCTTTCTGACCGGAAACGATGACCATGGCCGAGCGCGAGTTCGACAGCTACCTTGCCCGCTCCGGCGCCACGCTCGAAGGTACGCGCTATACCGCGTACATCGCGGTCACTCCGCGCCGGCACGGGTTTCCGGTCTACTTCGCGATCTGCGAAAACCGCAGCTTCCGCGCCAAGGACGTCGCCGAAGCCGCCGCCGCCAAGGCGCTGGCCGCGATGACGGGCCTGGAGGACGACGGCACGCCGATCTTCCCCGAGGGTTATACCGGCTTCGACGACGCGCCCGCCGACACGCGATAGCGAGCGCACGACACCGACGGAGTTCACACGCTCAGCAGCACCTTGCCGATCGCCTCGCGGCATTCCAGATAGGCATGTGCCTGCGCGCCATCGCGCAAGGCAAAGCGTGCCGCGACAGTCGGCCGCAGCCGGCCGTCGCGGATCTGCGCAAACAAGGCGGCGGCACGTTCGCGGCGGATCGTCGCGCTGGTCAGCACATTCCACAGATCGCCTCCGGTCAGCGTCAGCGAGCGGTCCATCAGCAGGCGCGGATCGACCGGGTCCGGATCGCCTGCGGCCATGCCGTAGAACACCACCGTGCCGCCGGTGCGCGCCGCGGCCAGACTGTCGCCCAGCGTGCGTCCGACCGCGTCGTACACCACGTCGGCGCCGCGGCCCGCGCTGAGCGCGTGCGCCTGGCCGCGCCAGTCGTCGTAACCGGCGGCGGCATCCGCGCCGGCGCCGAGCACGGCGGCGCGCTTCACGGCGCTGGAGGCGATGCCGAGCACGCGTGCGCCATGCGCCTTGAGCATCTGCACCAGCAGCAGACCCACGCCGCCGGCTGCCGCATGCACCACCGCGACATCGCCCGGCCGCACCCGGTAGCTGTCGGTCGTCAGGTACTGCGCAGTGAGACCCTGCAGCAGCGTGGCCGCCGCAGTGTCGAACGTGATGTCATCGGGCAGTGCGATCAGCTTGTCCTGGTCCACCGCGACCAGCTCCGCATTCGACAGCGGCATGTCGGCGAAACCCACCCGGCTGCCAGGCGGAAACAGCCGGTCGCCTGCCGCCGCCCGCTCGATCACCCCCGCACCTTCGTAGCCAGGCACCCATGGCGCGCTGCCGCTCAGGTGATAGTTGCCGTTGCGCCGGTACACGTCGGCAAAATTGAGACCGACACTTTTCATCCGCACCAGCGCCTGGCCGGGCGCGGGCACAGGGTCGGGCCGTTCGGCCCAGCGCAACACCTCGGGGCCGCCGAACCGGTCGAAGATCAGGGCATGCATGGCGTGGCGCTCCGGGGCCGGGGGTTGCACGCATCCATGGGCACGCGCCGGCGCGGATTCAAGCCGCCGCCCGCGCGGCCAGCTGCGCCACGGCCGTCGCAATCGCCGACGGCGCGGCCACCGTGATCACCCGATCTTCTTCATCGCCCAGCGCGTGCTCCAGCTCGTGCGCCCAGGTCACATGGTATGGCAGGTGCACGCCCCAGCCGCCGAGCCGCACCACCGGCTCGATATCCGAACGCAGCGAGTTGCCGACCATCGCGAACTGCGACGGCTGCAGCCCGAACTCGTCCAGCACGCGGCGATAGGTGGCGGCGTCCTTTTCCGACACGATCTCGATGCGGCGGAACAGATCGGCCAGCCCCGATTGCGCAACCTTCTTCTCCTGATGGAACAGGTCGCCCTTGGTGATCAGCACCACCTCGTGCCGCGCGGCCACCGCCGCAACCGCCGTGCGGATACCCGGCAGCAGTTCCACCGGATGGCCGAGCACGCTCTTGCCGAGCTCCACCAGCCGATGGATGTCGGCGGCACTGATGCGCCCGCCGGTGATCGCGATCGCGGTTTCCACCATCGACAGGGTCATGCCCTTGGCGCCGTAGCCGAACAACTCGAGGTTGCGCCGCTCGGTCGCCAGCAGGGTGGCGTGCACGTCGCCGAGGTCGACGTAGTTTTCCAGGATCGCCGCGAACCCGGCGTTCGCGCGCTGGTAGTAGCCCTCGCTGTGCCAGAGCGTGTCGTCGCCGTCGAACCCGATCAGCTTCAGCATGCCGCTCAACTCACTTCGCTGCCCAGGCGCAGCTCGATCTCCAGCGCCGTGGCCAGTTCGCGCAGCGGTTCGCGGTCGCGCGTCAGCGTGATCCAGCCGGCGTAGCTGTCGCCTCCGGTTTCCCGCGCCCACAGCGTGTAGCCGGACTCGGCCAGACGGTCGTGGGCGATCGCGAACAGCGCGGCCGCGTCGAGGTCGTCGAAGAATTCGTCGTCGTGCGGATCGCCGTTCCAGTCGATCGCCAGGTTCCAGCGCGAACTCAGCTCGTCGATCGCCTGCACCAGCGAGTGCAGGTCGTGCGCGTCGACGATGAAACCGGAGCGCCAGTCGATCACCCGGCCGATCACCTCGATCGGCACCACGTCATCGGGATCGGCCTCGGCGACCGCCTCGCGGTAATCGGCGAACTGCTGCAGTGCGGCTTCCTCGTCACCCGGGTTGATCAGCTGCAGCAACTGCCAGACCAGCGCCTCCGGCGAGTCATCCCCGTCCTCGTCGAAGCCGAAGCCGAAGTCGTGGTCGTGGTCGTAGTCGTGGTCGTGCTCGTCGTCGAAGTTGCTCATGCCTGCGTCACCGATGGCCGGGCCAGCATGGTGCGCGTGCGAAGCGCATTTGGAAAGCACCGCCGCGCCGGCAGCGTTCGCGTGCACTACGCAGCGAAGACGATCGCGGTCGGTGCGGCAGTGGGATAATCCCCACCATCGCCGCTCCCCGGATTGCCATGCACGACGACGCCAGCAGTTGGTCCTGCCATCCGATCGCCTTCGTCCGTTCGCCCTATGCGCAGCGCATCGATGCGCCGCACCAGGCCACGGTGGTCGAGGGCACCGCGAGCGGAAACATGGCCGAAGCGGTGATCGATTTCGTACCCGGCTTCCCCGCCGCGGCGTTTCGCGACCTGGCCGGCTTCGAACGAATCTGGCTGCTGTTCGTGTTCCACCGCAGCGAGGGCTGGAAACCCGAAGTGCGGCCGCCGCGCGGCGGTGGCAAGCGCAGTGTGCTGGCCACCCGCTCGCCGCATCGCCCCAACCCGATCGGCCTGTCCGCGGTCGAGCTGCTGGCCGTCGACGCGCACGCGTTGCGCGTGCGCGGAGTGGATCTGCTGGACGGCACGCCGATCCTCGACATCAAGCCGTACGTGCCCTACGCCGATGCGTTTGCGCAGTCCCGCGCGGGCTGGATCGACCGGATCGACGCCACGCAGGGGCACCGCTCCGCGCCGGGCCCGCGCCGGCCGCGCAAGGGATCCGGCGGTTGAGGCGACCGACGGCCGCCATGGCCGATTGCAGGCTCGCCCGGCATCAATGGCCGCCGTGCGGCTCGTGCAGCAGCTGCTGCAGCTTCAGGTAGACCCCGTTGGTCCAGCCGAAGCCGATCACGTTGGCCTTGTAGCCGGCGCGGATCTTCACGTCGGCGTTGCCGCTGGCCATGTTGTATTTCTCGCGGATGGTGCCGTCGGCGGCGAGGCTGCGGTCGATGGTGCCGGTGAATTCGCGCGCGATGCGGCGCGCATCGTCGTGATAGCCGTAGGCGTCGAGGCCGGCCGCGGCGAGCCAGTTGGTGGGCGCCCAACCGAACGGCGCGTCCCACTGCGCACCGCTGTCGTGGTCGCTCATCTGCAGCCCGCCCATCTTCTCGAAGATGCCCAGGTGGGCGCGCAGCGCGGCGGCCTGCGCCTTCGATGCCACGCCGGCCCACAGCGGATAGTAGGTGCTGACGAAGTGGTAGTCGGACGGTTTGCCGGCGACGAAGTCGTAGTCCATGTACAGGCCTCGCCCGGGTCGCCACAGGTATTTGTCGATCGCCGCATGGCGCGCGGCGGCGGCGGCGGCCCAGCGCTGCGCATCCGCCGTCAGCCCCAGTTGCACGGCGAAGTCGTGCAGGTCGGTCTCGTAGCGATACAGCAGGCTGTTCAGATCCACCGGCGCGTAGTGGTGGGTGGAGCCGCCGAACGGACCCATGCGGAAGGTGGTGTCGAAGCCCGACTCGCGCATCGCGCGGTCGCCGAGGTAGTAGTCCGCGCTGAGCCGGTAGCCTCTGGACCACGCACCCGCGCACACCGTCGAAACCTGCATGCCGGTCGCTCCCGGCCTCCTGCCTCCCGCGACACTGGTGCTTCCCTGCACGTCGGTCGCTTCCGGCTTCCTGCCTCCCGCGACACTAGTGCTTCCCTGCACGTCGCAGCTGGTGGTTTTCAGCCGGGCCATCTCGGCGGCATCCGGATGCTGCGACGCCTTGACCAGATAGCCGCGATCCTGCGACGGATGCGCCAGCAGCCAGTCGATCACCCCGCGCAGGTAGGTGCTGTCCTTCATCTCCAGCACCGGGCCGGCACCGCCGTAGTCGTAGTAGCGGGCCAGGCCGGTGTCGCCGGCCCGATGCTGCTTGCGTGTCCACGTGGAGTAGTCGCGCACGGCCAGCGGATAGGCCTGCCGCAGCCACGCGCGCGCGTCGGCCGGGTTCGGGAAACTGGCCGGATCGTCGAGCACCGCGCGGATCATCGAGGACAGGAACGGCGGCTGCGAACGCGTGAGGTAATAGCTGCGGTTGGCATTGAGCACCGCGCCGTAGTGCGCCACCTCGAACAGCGCATTGTCGACCATGCCGCGCGCCATCGCCTCGCGATGATCGGCGACCAGTCCGAGCACGATGAAATAGCTGTCCCAGCCGTACATCTCGTTGAAGAAGCCGCCCGGCACCACATACGGATGCGGCAGGTAGAGCAGCCCCTGCTGCGGCAGTCGCGTGGGCGAGAAATCGCCGAGCCGGCCGATGACCTGCGGCAACACCCGCACGTCGACGTGGCAGTGGCGGCTGATCGCATCGATTTTCGCAGGCCTGGGCAAATCCGCCGGCAGGTACAACACGGAGCGGCTACCGAGCTTGCTGTCCGCCAGCGCCGAGCAGTCGTCCATCGAACGTGTGAGCGTGGCCCAGGCGTGATCGATGTAGGCGAGGGTCTTGTGCGGATCGGCGGCGCCGGCCGTCGCGGTCGTGGCGAACGCCATGGCGAGGGCGAGGCAGGTCGCGGTGAATCGCGGCAGTAATTTCATCAGGGCCAACCTGTGCGTGGGTATGGATGTGCGAACGCTTGACTCGGCGGGATGCCGGCTTGTGCGGACAGCGTGCTAGAACACACTCGCATGCGTCGCGAAAAACTGTTGCAGGAAGGCCTGCCGCGCCGCGCCGCGATCGACCTCGGTATGGGTGTGGGCACCGATGACCTGACGCAGCAGGCCACCGCCGGATGTGCGCACCGCGGGCCAGTGCGGCAGGCCCGCGCCGTTCGGATTGCCGGTGCGGATGAACTGTGCGAAATAGCCTTCCATCGTCTTCGACGCCTGGTGGTCGGCCGGCGTCCATGCGTACACCTGGTTGGTGTCGAGGTTGCCCAGCGCGTACTCGATCTCGCCGCTGTGCACCGCACCGGCATCGGGCCGCTCGCCCGGCGCAGGATGCCGCTTGGCCGGACGCGGCTGGGCGAAGTAGTAGAAGTACACCGGCGCCTTGCCGGTACGCCGCTGCAAGTCCATCCAGCGCCACGTGGTGTGGGCGATGAACAGGTCGCCGGCCAGCACCGTGGCCGAACGCATCACCTCGGCCTCGCTGCCGCCGGGGTACAGCGCCAGCGCGCGCCCGGCCTGCGCGCCGAACAGGCGTTGCAGCGCCGCGCGATAGTGCGCCGGCGTCGGCGACTGTTGTTTCAGGATGGCGGTGTAGAAACCCTCCTGCGAATTCGATCCCAGCAGCAGCGGCACGTGGGCCTGCGCGCCGCGGGCAAACGTCGTGGCAGGTGGTTCGGTGAGGAACCAGCCATCGACGTCGGGATCGGCGTCGCCTTGCTGGTCGCTGGTGACCTGCAGCAGCTGCGCAGCCGGCATGGCGCGCAGGTCGGCCAGCGAACGGGCGCCGGCCTTGCCGGCGAACGCGGTGCCGCGCTGCTGCGCCTGCGCCAGTGTCAGCGGGGCGATCGGCGCGATCAGCGCGCCGCTCTCGCCGATCGCGCGCGCGAACAGGCGCTTCGACAACGGCGAGGTCATCAGCGCGCTCACCGCGATCGAGCCGGCCGACTCGCCGGCGATCGTCACCTGCGCCGGATCGCCGCCGAATGCCGCGATGTTCGCCTGCACCCAGCGCAATGCCGCGACCTGGTCGAGCAGGCCGTAGTTGCCGGCCGCGTGTTCGGGCGACTCCTCGGCCAGCGCCGGCAGCGCGAAGAAACCGAACACCCCGAGGCGATAGTTCACCGTCACCGTGACGATGCCCCGTGCCGCGAGACTGGCGCCGTCGTAACGCAACTCCGAGCCGTCGCCGGCGACAAAACCGCCGCCGTAGAAATACACCAGCACCGGCAGCTTCGCGGGTTTGCGGGATGCGGAAAATCCGGCCGGCGCCCACACGTTGAGGTACAGGCAGTCCTCGCTCATGCCGCTGGCGCGAAACACCATGTCGCTGAACAGCGGCAGCTGCATGCAGCGTGGCCCGAACTGCCGCGCCTGACGCGTGCCGTCCCAGTGCGCCACCGGCTGCGGCGGCTTCCAGCGCAGCGCCCCGACCGGCGGTGCCGCGTAGGGAATGCCCTGGAACTCGCGCAGCGTCACACCGTCGACCCGCGCCAGCTTGCCTTCGATGGCGCCGGCGGCTACCTGCACACGCGGAGCCGTGGGTACCGTGGCGAGTGCCGCCGCGCGTGCATCCAGCGCGGCACCGCTCGCCAGCACCGCGGCCAGCATGCAGGCGGCGCCGCGCCGCAAGCGCCGGCCCGACGGAAACGAGATCGAAATCATCATGACGATATCCTGCGAAGATCCATGTCGGTTGATCGAACCGGCAAAGAGCACGAAAGCCGGTTCGTCCAGAGCGTAGCGCACCGAAGTCGAAAGGTGCTGGCGACACTGCTGCTCGCGAGTCCAAATCCATGGGCTCGCGGACTGCAATACGCCCTTCTCCGACGGCGTGCTTTTCGCTGCTGTCGCTCAATGGCCCACCCTTGTCGGCCCCGTACCGGACCCGCTGCCTGCCCCGGGCATGCGCAGCACGACGATGATCGCAATCACCGCGATGCCGGCAAACAGCCACGGCAGCCATGCGTGATCGTGCACCAGCCACATCGGAACGACCAGCGACAGGACAATCACGCCGATCGAGAGCAGCTTGATCCGCCATGGCAATACCGGGGCGCGCTCCCACTGCGCGATCATCGGTCCGATCCGCGGCAAGGCAAGCAGCCGGCGATGCAGCCGCGACGACGCCTTCGACCAGCACGCGGCCGCCACCAGCAGGAACGGTACGGTGGGCATCACCGGCAACAGCAACCCGATGACGCCCAGCGCCAGCGACACGCTGCCGGCAATGATCAGCAGCGACTTACCGATCGGAGACAACGGTGCATTCACGGGTGTATCCACAGGGCCGACGGGAAGCGTCACGGATCGACGGAATCGATTGCTTGCCGCATGAAGGCGGCGGCCATGGGGATGCTCGATCAACCGCAGCCTCGTGACAAGCGAAGCCACCCTCGCCGGCAATCCGCCGAAAACCAGAATGGCCCGATCGTTGCCGATCGGGCCATGGGATTTGCCGGGTATGCCGGCGGTGCGTGCATCGGCGCGGTGCCGATCCGGCCCGGACCATGCCGGAGGTTCTTCCGGTTGCGATCCGGGTCGTGGTGCGCGCATCCATGCGCGCCATGCCGACAACATCCGCTGGCAGGGTATCGGCTCGAACCGTACCCCTTTGCGCCGTTTGCCGTTACAGGACGATCGGGTGCGAGATATCGCACTGGACGGTGTCGTTCGACCAGGTGCTCTGCATCGCAAACGTGCCGCTGTTCATGACCACGTTCGCCGAAGCGCCCTGACCGGAGCTGATCCACGCACACTCGTCGCCGTTTTCCTGGCCACTGCTTCGCGAACCCCTGACGTGGTTGGTCCAGCCACCGGCCGGATTCTGGTCGGTCACGGTCTCGGCGTATTCGTGGCCTTCGACGATGGAGAAGCCGTCGAGAATGCCGGCCGAACCGGCGTTGACGAAGTTTTCGCCGCAGCTGGTGCCCATGTCGTAGACGTAGGGCATGTTGGTGAAGGCGACGTCGCCGACCGTCGAGGTGACCCCGTAGCCGTCACCCTGCCAGTCGTGCCACGCGCAGAACTGGCCGGTCGAGGTGTTGAAGCCATCCGGATGCGTGCCGGTCGGCGACAGGATCACGTACTGCACGTAGCGGTTGGAAGCCGCGGTGGTGTTGCCGAAGTGGGCGGCGGCGTTGAGCGCTTCCTGCGCCAGCTGCGTGCCGGTGGCATTGGACGGCGAGGCCACCGAATTGTCGTACCAGATGCCGGCCAGGTTGCCGCCGGTCGGATAACCCACGTGCGCGGCGCTGGACGAGCAGGAGGTGGCGCCCGTGGCCACACCGGCGCCGTCGCAATACTGGGTCATCGTGCCCGACCACAGCTCGCCGCCGGTGCCCAGGCCCTTGAACAGTTTCTGCAGGTAAGGCAAGGCGCCGACCGGGTCGCCGGTAAAGGTCATGTTGCCGTTGGCATCGGTGCCGGCACTGCCCCACTGGCTGCCGTAGACGACCAGATACACCTTCGGGGTGCCGCTGGTGACGCCGATGCCATCGACGCCGCCGCCATAGCTGAGCGTTTTCGAGCTGCCGCCGGTTTTCCCGCCCGCCGTGTGCAGCGCCTCGTACTGCTTCATCCGGTCATGAGCTTCCCTGGTGGGCAACACGCCGTGGCGATATTGATGCCCGTAAGCCGGCGAATAAGGGTTCTGTGTTTGCGGCACGAACTCGCTGCCGCTGCTGGCCAATGCGGCAGCTCCGGCAGTCAGACTGATCAAGGCCGTCGCCGCGACGGCTTTCAACAAGCTGTGCTTCGAATATTCCGACATGTGAATCCCCATGAATTTTGAGCATTAACGGACCCATGCGGCCAGATTGGCCACATGAGGAGGGTTGCGCATGAAGCGCGCCGAACGTAATGCACGGGCGATCCCGCTCGATCCGGCAATGGCGGCCCCCGCTTCCCCCGAAGCTTCCCCATGGGCGCAACCCTGACCGGCTGAGGTGGCGCATGGCTTGCCCCGACGCCACCCCGGCGGAATCATCCACCTGTCTGGTGCAAGGTGGACTCCTGAACGATATATTTTTTCAAATGACGTCGTCAACGACTGCTTCATTCCCCCGTGATCGCGTGCTCGCCATGTGCAGCGGGCACGCGATCCAACCGGATGCCTTTGTGGCGGACAGGCCTCTTCAATCACCGCCGGCCATGCGCAATACCACCCTTGCCCGCAACGGGCATGTTGCGCAGGCAAGTCCGGGCTGGCCCGGAAGTGTCAGCCAGGCATGATTCCGCCCCTGGCAGCCTGTCGCCGCCACAGAAATCCGCTTACACTTCATTAACGAACTGTCCAGTACAGTAAGCCCATGTCGTGAGACATCCTTCCCCCCGCCGGGCCAGGCTCCCCTCCTGGACCCCGCACCAGATGGAGCTCCTCCCCCGAACCCGCAGACTCCCCTCTGCGGGTTTTTTATTTCACCATGACTCCAGCCCTGCACTTCGCTGGACCAAGCCATGCCGCGAATCTCCTCCAACATCGTCTTGGATCGACCAGTGATCGGGCCGAAGAACGGCGACTCGCAACCTAAATACGAATTTCAGCTGTCGAGATCTGCCTCCCGAGTGCCACAATTTATACCGCCCATGATTTGAATCGCAGGTTTCGACCACCGCGACAGCGGGTGCTCGAATCGGACTAGATTCATTAATCCGTGCTGTTCGTGTGCCGGACACCGATCGCGTTCAGCACTGCGTCAACCAAACGGTCGGGATCGGCCAACGGGTTCGTGGCCACCGAGCGGAACCAGACTTCGCCATTGATCGTTGCGGTGCTGACCCAGGCGTCTTGCAGTCGTTCGCGAAGCTGGAGCGGATCACCCTTTCGCGGGCGCCAGACGACGATTCCCGTTCGCGGCTGACCCCAGAGCTGCAGTTCAGGCTCCACCTGCACCCGATCAGCCAGTCGCTGGGCGATCACCATGTCGGACTCAATGCGTTCACGCACGCCTTCCAGACCCCAGGCCAGCAGCGTGGCCAGCAGCGGAAGCGCCGTGGCGCCGTGTGAGCCCAGCAGGCCGACATTGGGCTGCGCCAGGTAGCTGCCGCCGAAGGTCAAAGCCTGAGCCACTCGATCCGGTTGGGCGAAGAACACCAGCGCGGATTCCTTGGGTTGGTACAGCCACTTGTGCGCAGACACCGCCACGGAGTCCGCTTGTTCAGTGCCATCCAGTAGCGCCGAGTGCTTGGTCATGCGTAAAGGACCAGCCCAGGCCGCATCGACATGGACCCAGGCCGCGCGACGGGGCTCTGTAAGGCAATCGATGGCCCCGACTGCAGTCGTGCCCGCAGTCAGCACCAGCGCGGCATCGGACAAGTCCTCATTGAACTGCACAGCCCGCAGCGCACGCGACGCATCGACAGGCAGACGTTCCACAGGAAGCCCCAGGATATGCCCGGCCTTGACGATGCTAACGTGGGAATCCTCTGATGTGACGATGCGCTTCGCACCGGCCACATCGCGTGCCGCCCAGAGAGCGGTCAGATTTCCCAGAGTCGAGTCCGGCACCATGTGCCCGCCACGCATACCGAACCATGGTGCAAGCCAGTCGACAACCCTTGCTTCTAAATCGCGAGCCACGGGCGCAGCGTCAGGATGCAGCAGGTTCTGGTTAGTCCCAGCCACCCACATGGCTGCAGCCCAAGTCATCCAAGGTGTGGGCGGGTCCATGTGCGCAATGAAACCTGGTGCGTCCAAGCGGGCCGAGCGATCCAAGGCCCACGGCGCCAGGTACTCCAGTGCTGTGCGTCCGCCCAAGCCCTGGACGGGTAAGGCCGAGGGCAGCTCCGGAATTCGAGTTCCGTGCGCAGGCATCGCCGCCCTGGCTTGTCGGCATTCGACCAACTGTTGCACCGCAAGCGCCAGACCGTCAGCGTCAGGGGAGAAATCGTTTCGTGTGGACTTGTTCATCACACGAACCACGTCACAGCTTGAGCACGAGTTTCGGCCCCCTGGCCCAAGAGACGCAGGCACATAGTGCGCCGGGTCTCAATGCCGGATCAAGAGCGTCGCGGTGGATGGGCTCACCCTCCAATACCTCTACCAGGCACGAGCCGCATTGACCCCGGCGACACTCTTCGCCAACCCAGGCACCCTGGGCAAGTAGCGCATCCAGCAGCGGCTGTCCCGGCGTGGCCAGGAAGTGGGTCCCTGATAGGGCCAGATGCACCTCCAGAGTTGGGTCATCCGCAGCGAGGGCAACGCCAAATGTTTCTGCGTGGAAATGTCCGGAGGGAAAACCTAGCCGCTGAGCTTGGACCCGCAACGCCGACATCATGGGCACCGGTCCGCAGACGTAAATATGGCTTGCCGGGTCGAGCTTACTCAGAAGTCTGGCGAAGTCCGGAATCGCTCCAGCATAGGTGTGCAGATGCGGCAGAAGAGCCTGTGGCAAAGGGACCTGTCGGGCAAGGTGACGGACCAGATGGTGAATCTCCAACGCTCTACTGCTCTGGGCGACCTCCGATGCCATCGATAGAAAGGGCGTTATGCCGATGCCACCTGCGATGAAGACGGCCGGCGCCGAAGATGGCACCAGGGGAAAGTCGTTGCTGACGCCGATAGCATGCAGCCGATCTCCAACCGACAGCCGATCATGGATCCAGCGGGAGCCGCCGCGTCCCTCGGCCACGCGCAAGACCTGAATCTCATAGGGCTCCCCCGCAAGGAAGCCGCGCGTCAGCGAGTAATGTCGTACTAACTCACCAAGACTGATGGTGATATGCGCACCGGGGCTTGCGACTTGCAATACGCCTGTTGCAGCTCCAAGTGTCACTGCCACGGTGTCTTGGGCGATGAGCCGCTTCTCGATGACCACAAGTTCCATGATGAAAGCTACTTCTTGACGAATTCAACTGAATTAGGGATTGAACGGCGAGCTGTCGACGAAGGCCCACATGCGAGCGGTGTTGAAAGGCAGGCGAACCCATTCAACGGGTACGAATTTGATTCTGCGCAGCGTGCCGCCGGTCTGGTCTTCGGTGCCCTCGACCTCAAATTGCCCACATGCCCGGCCCGTCAGAAGCCATTGGTAGGAACGCTCGAAATCCGGAATGCAGATCCCAGCTCGAGTGTCCACTTCCAGATTGCCCAAGGTATTGAACATGCTGTTGCCGGCATAGTCCGGTATGCACAGCGCGCCGTCATGCCACTCAGCGAAACCTGCCCGGCCACCCCTGTGACTGACGTCGAGTAGGCCGTCAGGACCTGCGCTGGCTATAAACAGTGTGTCGGCACGTTCGATCAGCGATACCAGCGCCGCCAGGCTATCCGTTCCATCCCCATCCGCGACCGGATGAAGGTGCCCAGCTTCGACAGGTTTACGCCGTTGGATGTACTTCGGGCAGGCGGCGTAGGACTGCTCCACATGCATTTCGAGCGCTGCCGAATCGGCCCGAGTGAGCATCCCATTGACGCGGAGACGTCGGCGAGTGCTGAGCTCGATGAACAACATCGCGATCGAGTCGTTCGCCTGCAGGCCCCGCAGCGCAGCAGATTTCTCCAGAACCTTGTTCGGATCTTCGATGCGGACCCGGACCTCAGCGAGGTCATCTGAAACACCTGCAAAACCCGACCGTCCCGTGACCATGGTTGCCCAGAGATGACCCTGCGGGTCTGCCGTACCCAGCAGGACCATGTCCTGCTGGGTCACGAAGCCGCGTGCCGGGGCCGGCACATGCGGTGCGATGTTTCGCCCGTTCAAGCTCGCTGGTCCCGTCTCACCGGTGCGTTGCTGTACCCGCAGTTCGCCAACGTGGTAAGGGGAAGTTTGCATGGCAAGGCCTCGTGGCGGGATGGGTTAGCGAAACAGAAATCGAGCATTGGCGCCAAAACGGCAGGACTCGATCAGAACGTGATCAAGCGCGCGCCTTGATCGAGGTAGCGCGACAAATCCAACACGCCAGTCGTACCCGGGATGCTTTTGTCGCGAATCAGCTTCACGCCCGCAAGCTCGGCCCCAGTCGTGGCGCCAAACACGTCGGCGCAGCCGCCACAGGCAATGGCCTTGTCATTAACCGCGGCGTAGAGGGCATGACCCGGATGCTCGGACTTGGCGAACTCGGCCGGCCAGCGCGCGCCCGCACCTTGGAACACCAGGGTCACGTCCTGCTGCTTTTCCTTGAGCTCGATGGTCAAGAACAGGGCATTGAGGGCTCGGCCCAGGGCTTCTTCGCCACCGGACTTGGGATCAGAAAAGATAACGACTACGGTTTGCATGAGATGACCTTTCAGAGAAATAGGAATGTCGTAATAAGCGAACCGTTGGATTCTTTGGTTCGCGGTAACCATGTTAGGTACCCATTGCTCGAAGATAAATTTGTCCAATTGAGTTAAACTCTTTCACGAAATGAATTAATTAATGGAGATGGTATGGATCTGCTGCATGCAATGGATGTATTCGTCGCCATTGTTGAGAAGGGCAGCCTTACCGCTGCGGCCGACGCTCTCGATACCTCCTTACCGACGGTCGTGCGGACCTTGGCCGCGCTGGAACGCGAGGTGGGTGTGCGCCTTTTCCACCGCACCACTCGGCGACTGTCGATCACCGAAGACGGGCGCGTATACCTTGCCCACGTCAAACAGGTAAGGGATGCCGTCGAAGCTTCACGCCTAGCGCTTGCGAGGACCCGATCCCAGCCCGAGGGCGTCATCTGCTGCACTGCCCCGGTGACTTTTGGGGAACTGCACGTAGCACCATCGGTGGCGCGCTACATGCAGGCACATCCGCGCGTACAGGTGCGCCTGCTCTTACTGGACCGACTTGTGGACCTAGTTCAGGAAGGTGTAGACGTCGCCATCCGGATCGCGCCGCTTGCCGACTCAAGCTTGATCGCCCGCTCGGTGGCAGAGGTGCATCAGCTCATCGTGGCCAGCCCCAAGTTCCTGCGCCGAGTCGGCACGCCGCGACTGCCGCAGGACCTTCAAGACCAGCCTTGCGTGCTGCACGGCGGCCTAGGTGAACTCGGCAGTTGGCAGTTCCAGGTGGATGGACGCCCGCAACGCGTTCGCGTGCATGGCAGACTGACCTGCAATACGATAGGCGCCACGGTGGCGGCCTGCCGCGAGGGTGCCGGCTTCGCGCGACTGTTGGACTACCAAGTGGCGCCGTTCATCAAGCGCGACGAATTGAAGCGGGTCCTCCAGGCCTTCGAGCCGCCGCCGCGCCCGGTATCCCTGGTGTATTCCCGCTTCACGCCAGGGTCGGTGCGGATGACGTCATTCCTGGACTGGATGCAGCGCGATCTGGGTGCTGGTCGCGCGATGGTACTTGCGCCCTCAGTTGCGCAAAAGGGTCGGCGGCAGTGAGGCCCAGGATTTCGTTCGTTGGAATGCGCGTGGAAGATTTTGCGATTGACAGCGGACATTTTTTTATGCGCCAGACGCACACTGGCGGCGATGTCGGCGGGTGATCGGATCCGCCTGCCTGTTTGCGGCCAGCTGCAGTGACCGCGATGTCGTCGTCGGGCGCAACGGCGGCCACTGCAATCCCGTACGCGCCGCCCGTTCCAATCACCGACACGCCGGAAGAAAGCCGGGCCGGCCCCCGTCGATCGCCTTGCTGACGGCTATGCCGGCAAAAACACCTGCAGCAGCTCCCAGTCGTCGGAGCAGTCGGCGAAGCGCTGCTGCATGCCGGCCGGAATGACGAACGCATCGCCCGGCGACAGGCACGCGCCGGGCAGCTGGTCGACGTGCAGGCTCATGCTTCCCTGCAGCACGAAGGCAAAGGCGAAAGTCTTGTCCTGCCGTGTCGACACGCCGTCGCGCGGTGCACAGGCCGCCCGGCGCACCACGCAGGCAGCGGCCAGCCCGCCGGTGGCTGCCGCGATACCCAGATCGCGCACCTCCCACCCGGTCTCGTCGTGATGGCGCCAGTGCGCTTGCGCCGCCTGGTGAAACACGAAAGTCTGGCCGCCGCCGTAGACGCGCTGCGGCAGGTCGCGGCCGGTCGGCAGCGCCATCGCGTGATCCAGATGGGTCATGTGCTCGGCCGGACTGCCGATCTCGATGACCTCCAGCCCGGCCGAGGACTCCAGCACCCGATGCCGGATCTGCGACGGCTGCAGCACGCAGTCGCCGGCCTGCATCACGAACGGTTCGCCCTGGTCCTCGTACACCAGCCGCACCCAGCCGCGATGGCAGTAGATGAGCTGCAGGCGGATGTCGTGGTAGTGCACGTTGTCGCCCACCGGACCGCCGGCGGGGATGCGGATGTGCGAGGCGATGAACTGGCCGCCCTGCCGGCCCGGGATCAGGTCGCGATAGTGCATGCCTGCGCGGCCGCACTTCCAGTCATCGTGCGCGTCGTCGAAGCGCTGGATGCACAGACTCGCCTGCAGCTCGGGCAAACGCATCGCGGGCCGCGCAGGCCCGAACTCGATGCGCGTGCGGTTGGGGGCGACGATCGCCTCGCGGCCACCGTCGTGCGCGGTGCCCAGCCGGATCACGCCCGGATCGCCGCTGCAGGCGGCATCCAGCCGCAGCCGCAGGCCGTGGCCACTCAGCTGAGCCATCCGCGGATTGTCGGCAGGGATGATGCTGTCGAGACGGAAACCCAGATCCCCGATGAAAAAGCGCAGGGTTTCGGGGAAATTGCCGGCCGGCAAAACGACCTCCGCCAGCTCGATGCACAGGTCGGAAAAATCTGCAGGCATGCGCGAGGATCTCCATCGGGCTTCGCTTCGCAGACCAAGGGACGGACTGCTTTCCCGTGAGTCTAATCGACGCCGCCATCTCCCAGACAGGTATGGCCCGCGGCGACATCGAGTGCCTGCAGCGAGACTGTCTTGCTGCCGCCAGCGAGTTGCTGCCGGCCGACTTCATGAAATCCGAGCCGGGCATGAAAGCGTGCGGACGCCGGATTGGGCGGCACGAGGTCGAACTCGCAGGTGAGCAACGGCACCGTGTGTCGCAACGCCAGCGCATAGGCGTCGCCGTAAAGCCGGCGACCGGCACCGCGTGCCTGCATCGTGCCGGCGACCACGATGCGATCCACATACAGGAAGCGCGCATAACGCTGCGCAAACCACCGGTAATTGACGCTGTCGTAGTCCGCCCCCTCGCGCAAGGCCAGCAGGAACGCCTCGATCCGGCCGTTCTGCTCGATCACCCGATGCAGCGCCGCCTGTGCATGCAGCCGCGCCAGGCGTTCGCCGTCCAGCGGGCTGAGCACGGCCACGAAAGCCTCGTTGAGGTCGAGGATGGCGGCGAAATCGGCGGGGGTCGCGTCGCGAAGCATCGGGCGTTTCCAGTGGATCGGTGCGGGGACGGGGACAGGCCGCCGATCTTCGCCCGATGGCCTGGCCAGCCCGATCCCTACACCCGGCAATTGATTCAGGTCAAGACTCTCCAGCGGGCATGGGTTAGCTTGTTCATCTTGCTGGGCCGAGAATGGACCCCGCAGGGGCGACAACCGAGGGTCCGGATATCCGATGGCGATGATGCCATCACCCTGACGAAGAGGAGAAGACTTATGGTCAGCACCCTTTCACGCATCGCGTTCGTTGCACTGGGCTTCAGCGCCATCGCGCTGAGCGGCTGCAGTCAGTACGTGAAAAAGACCGACTACGATGCCGCCATCGCCGAGCTTCGCGCCAACGACCAGAAACAGCAGCAGCAACTCGATGCGTTGACGCAGGAAATGCAGCAGAAGTTCGCCGCGTACGACGCCAAGATCGCCGAGATGGGCGGGCGCGTGCGGGTGGATTCGGTCGCGCACTTCGCCTTCAACGAGGCGACATTGCGCGACGAAGACAAGCCCCTGCTCGACGACTTCGCCAAGGTGATCAGCCAGCACCATCCCGACGCGCTGGTCACGGTCGAAGGCTTCGCCGATCCGGCCGGTTCGGCCGGTTACAACCGGCGCCTGGGCATGAAGCGCGCGAAAGCCGTGCGCGACTATCTGGTCAACACCGGCGGGCTGTCCGCCGACAGGGTGCGCACGGTGAGCTACGGCGAGGCGGTGAACCGCCAGGTCGATCCGGGCAAGACGCACGACGAAGGGATGTCCAACCGCCGGGTGACCCTGGTGGTCGATTTTGCCGGCAGCCAAGGTGCGGCACCTGCCGCTGCGCCTGCCGCTGCGCCAGCTGCGGCACCGTAATCACGCAGGCTGTGCCGGAGAGATCCATCACCGGCCATGCCGGTGACGGGCAGCCAACGGAATGACTGCCCCCATCGGCGGTCAATACAAACGCCGCCCTGATCGGGGACTGCCCTGATCAGGGGAGTCGCCGTGCGACTGACGCCCTCGCCGGATGCGCCAGCGCGAAATCGATCGCCGCACATACCGCCGCCACCTGCGCGGCATTGCATTGCCCGGCAGTGGCCCGCGGGCTGTCGGGATAGACCTCGGTGGTCGTCTTGTACGCAGCGCCGGTGACGCTCGCACACAGACCGAGTTGCTGCAGCGGATACTCGATGACGCCCGGCGCGACCATCGGCGAACCGATGATCGCGCCGTGCCGATCGGCCTGCGCGATGTGGGTGATTTTCGCCACCGCCGCGATCACCGCCTGCTGGAACGCCGGTTGCGGATGCTCGCTGTCGTCGACCAGATAGAACCCGTCGGGGATCTCGCCCGGCACGTACGCCACGCCGTCGCGGGAGGCCAGCGCCGGGCGGAACTCGGACTCGTCGCTGTCGGTGGTTTCATGCAGATCGACATGCACCAGTACGCGATCGCCGAACGGCGCGACCAGGCGGATCAGCGCCGCCGATTCCGGCGCCGGGCTGTCGGCGCGAAACGAGCGGTTCGGATCGATCGCATTCGCGTTCCAGCGGTGGATGCGCTCGTAGGCCCAGGGGCTCACGCACGGCGCCACCACGAGATTGATCCTGCCCGCGTAGCCCGCCGCATGCCGCTCGACGAACTGCAGCGCCCCGCGCACGCCGCTGGTTTCATAGCCATGCACACCGCCGGTCACCAGCGCGCAGGGCAGTTCGTCGCGCCAGTGCCGGCTCCTGATCGCCAGCAGCGGGTAGCTGTCGGGTCGGTAATCCAGCTGGCCGTACTCCACCACATCGAAGCGCGCCCGCAGGGTCTCGATCACGCTCAGCACGTCCGCCCGATAGCTGCGCTTGACGGCCTGCCGCGACCGCCAGGCAGCGACTTCCGCAACACCCCAGGGAGTACCGGGCGTACCGATCGGACAGGGTGTCTGGGTCGTCATCGCGTCGCTCGCTCCGCCGTGGCATCAAGGAAACGCGAAGCACTCTATCACTTCACTGAAATGCCACCGTGCCCTGACCCGGATGCGCGGCGAGCCTGGTGCGACCCTTTCGTCTACCTGCAGCGCCGGAGCTGGGCGCCGTATTCGCGGGCGCGCCGGTCGACGCCGTCGGCGGTCTGCAGCAGGTGGCGGTCGTGCCGCCACTGGCCGCTGCGGTAGCCGCCGATGCCTTCGTGATAGGCGATGTACAGATGCCGTGGGTCCCACTTGGAGATACCCAGCTCGCGGTGGATGCGGTCGGTGTACCAGCCGAGGAAATCGAGCGAATCGTCCATGTCCTTGCGGCTCTTGAACCAGCGGCCGTTCGCCTTCCGGTACTCCTGCCACACCGGATCCTGCGCCTGCGCGTAGCCATAGGCGCTGGACCGGCGCGGCAACGGAATGAACAGGAACCGCGGCCGGGCCGGACGGGCCTTCTCGCGGAAACCGGACTCCCGCTGCACGAACGCCATCAGCACGTTGACCGGCGTGCCCCAGCGCTGCTGTGCATGACGCGCATCGCGGTACCAGCCCGGGTACTGGTCGAACACCTGGCAGATGTTCTGGCTGTTGCGCGGCGGCGCGGTGGCACAGCCCCCCAGGGCCAGCAGGCCGACAGCGAAAAGGGTCAGGCCGGAACGGCGGGCCGTCGTGGTGTTCCATGCTCTGATCATGGTCGCAGGGTAGCAGCGGATCAAACGCAAAAAGAAGCGCAAAAAGATCAGGCTCGATGAGCGCACATGGATCAATGAACCTGCCGCCTTTTCCCGGTCGCCTTGTCCGCGCGAAGCCGCCTCCATCTCCCCGTCTGCCTGGCACGTGTCCTCATTGTCGGAGGGAAAGAGTTGCCGTTCCATCCGCAGTCACTCCATGGCTGCAAAGCAATCACGCGATTCAATCACGTCCGCCCCCTTTGCGGCACGTCCTTTGCGTCCGAACCTCTCTGCTGCCTGACCAGGATCAGGACGGCAACCGCACTGCCGGGGGAACATGCGATCGCGCAACACCACACCGATTTGCATGAGACGAGACCATACGATGGAATTCCATATCGCACTCACCGATGCGTGCCCCGCCCCCGGCGTCGTCCAGGACGTCATGTTCGATCTCGACCCGAACGCGGTAGTCGACCTCGACATGAGCGGCCTGGTGATGCGGATATCCTCCTACGTGACGGTGACGGACCTGATCGAGGTACTGCGGCGAACCGGCTGGACAGTGGCACCCGGACAGGTGGTGCAGTTGCCGACCATATGTTGCGGTGGCTGCTCGGGATGAAGCGGATCCTGCCGCGACCTCACGGCTATGCGATCGAAAACGTCCCGCCTTTTGTGTGCTCGACATGACGGCATGACCACGGTCCAGGCACGACGCCGCCTGCCGCCACACCAGCTGCATGCGCGCGGTTCTGCTGACGGCCACGAAGCACGCGGCGGCAGCGGCCGTGAATGCGCGATTGCGGTTCGGGGTCAGTCTTTGCGCCATGCCCGGTACGCCTTGGGCTACGGCCGCAACGGCGACGAGTTTCGATCCGTGGACGACTGCTTGCTCCATCGGTCCGGTCAGGCGGCTAACCGGCCATGGACTGGACTGAGGCCGCGGCGCGCGTTGTCGATACATATAATAATTTGTATAATTCGCGCATGAACGATCCCAAGCCTGTCGAGTTTCGCGGCAGTTCCCTTGACGACTTGCGCGTCTTTCCAATGGCGGCAAGACGCGAAGCAGGCCATCAGATCGACCAAGTGCAGCACGGCCAAGATCCGGACGACTGGAAGCCCATGAACACGGTGGGCCAAGGCGTGAGAGAAATTCGGATACGGGATGCTGTCGGCGCGTTCAGGATCATCTATGTGGCGAAGTTGGCGGATACCGTTTATGTGCTTCACTGCTTCCAGAAGAAGACAGCGAAGACCGGCAAACCGGACCTGGACTTGGCCGCCAAGCGTTACCGCGACTTGCGAAAGGAGTTGGGACTATGAGCAATCAACGACATGCCAGCGTGTGGGACGCGATCGAGGACACCCCTGCTGAAGCCGAAAACATGAAGCTGCGTTCCGCACTGATGATGGCGCTCAAGAGCCATATCGCTCGCACCGAAATGAGCCAGGCGCAGGCCGCCAAGCTGTTCGGCGTAACACAACCGCGGGTCTCTGATTTGGTGCGCGGCAAGATCAACCTGTTCGGCCTTGATGCGCTCGTGAACATGGCTGCGGCTGCCGGTCTACATGTGGAAATGCGCGTGATGGAAGCCGCCTGAAGCATCAGCCCAAGCGGGCGAAGAGTGCTTCGCGATATCGGCGGCCAAGCCGGAGAATCCGGCCGTTGTGCAGGTGGATTTCGTAGTCGCCCTTGAACGAGTTCAATTGTTTCTCGTCGCTACGACTGGCGGTACAGCGGCAGCGCGCAGCGCCGGCGCAATGCCGAGAGTGACGAGCAGGAAGTACCGAGCAAGGTGCATCCGAGTGACATCGTGGGCGCCGCCCTGGCCGGGTCGGGCTTACTTCATAAGATGCAAAGAATTGAACCCGGCGCCAGTCCCGAGAGAAACCGACGCGAAACTTTCACTACCTTCGTTTTGCTGTCGATTTCGCCCGCTGCCTCGCTCCGTGTACCGGCGAAATTGCCAAGTGAGTCTACGCACTCAACGGAATATCCGAGCATTTCCAGGGCCACCGCCGGCTCCAGCACCTCAAGCCGGCGGGCGGGCGCGTTACCCTTCCACAATTTATAACGGTCGTCCCAGAGGGACGTTTGCAGCCCATGCTGCCATCTCATCCAGGCGGCGAGAATGATGACGGCCATACGTGATTTGCTGAGTGGACGTAGACATAATTTTTCCTGCCAAGGTATTTGGTCACTGGTAAGCCAATAATTGGGTTACCCGCACTTCGAATACCCGCAATTCAGACAAGTCTGGCAGTTGTCCATCAGCACCAGCGCCTTGGTGTTGCACTTGTCGCACATCATCGAGCCGGGTGGAAAGGTCAGCGTCTCGGACGCGGCGGCATCGGCACCCGGGGCAGCTGACGTGCCGCTCACTTCAGAGTTTTTTTTTGCGCCGAGCGCCTCGTACGCGGCGCGCTTCTCCGCGATCAGCTTGCGCGTGGCCTCGTCCATCTCCGGGTCGTGGATCAGGCCGATGTTCTTCATGTGCTGCTCCACCACCGAGCCGATCTCGGCCACGATGCTGGGCATGTAGACGCCGCCGGCCTTGAAGTAGCCGCCGCGGGGGTCGAACACGGCTTTCAGCTCCTCGACGATGAAGGTGACGTCGCCGCCCTTGCGGAACACCGCCGAGAGGATGCGGGTGAGCGCCACGATCCACTGGAAGTGGTCCATGTTCTTGGAGTTGATGAAGATCTCGAACGGGCGGCGCTGCTCGTACCTGGTGCCGGCGTTGAGCACGATGTCGTTGATGGTGACGTACAGCGCGTGCTCGAACAGCGGCGACTTGATCTTGAAGGTGGAGCCGACCAGGGTCTCGGGGCGTTCCACGCTTTCGTGCATCTGGATCACTTCGGCCATCGGCGCCTCTTTCGGCGCGGCGGCGGTGACTTTGGGCGCGGCAACCTTGTCTTCGGGTTTGACCACGCTGTAGCCGGTGATCTTTTTTTCGATCTTGATCGACATGGTGTTCGCTTCTTTTGAGTGTGGGTGCCGGAGTGGACGCGGCATGCGACGTGAAGGCCTGCGGCCCGGCGGTGACGCCGTGCCGCAGGCAGGTGGTGCCTACTTCTTTTTGGCGGCGGACTTTTTCGCGGCAGGTTTCTTCGCCGTCTTCGCGCTCGCTTTCTTGCTGGCAGTGGGCCTCTTGGCCGCCTTGGCGACGACCTTCTTGCCGGCGGACTTCTTGGCAGCCGCCTTCTTCGGTGCGGCCTTCTTGCCGGCCGTCTTCTTGGTGCTGACCTTTCTGGCGACCTTCCTGGCGCCCGCTTTCTTGACTGCTTTCTTGACGGCCTTCTTCGGCGCGGCTTTCTTGGCCGCAGCCTTCTTCGCGACCTTCTTCGGCGCGGCTTTCTTGGCCGCGGCCTTCTTCGCGACCTTCTTCGGCGCGGCCTTCTTGGCGGCAGCCTTCTTCGCCGCCTTCTTCGGTGCGGCTTTCTTGGCGGCAGCCTTCTTCACTGTCTTCTTGGCCGCCTTCTTCGGCGCGGCCTTCCTGGCGGCCGGTGCCGCGGCTGGCGCTGCAGGCGTCACGGCCGGCGCTGCCGGCGCGGCGACCGCGGGTGCTTCGCCGGCTGGTGCGGCGGCGTTGCTGTTCGTTTCCGTTTCGAGATCGATCGACATGCGTTTTCCCCTCCGATGATGGTCAGAACTTGCCGTAGTAACCTTCCTTCAAGGCATCGAAGAGATTGGCGGCGGAGTGCATTTCGCCGTCGTACTCCACCTGCTCATTGCCTTTCAGTTCGACAACGCTACCGTCTTCCAGCTCGAAGCG